>JAISWS010000195.1 GCA_031270725.1 Syntrophomonadaceae bacterium
CGAACAGAGCAATAATCAACTCTTTTACCAAAATGACCGGCTCGATAAAGGTTTCCGGCTCCACCACCGTACTCCCGATCATGCAAACAGCGGCGGATAACCTCATAGCCATGAACCAAGGCCTCACTATTACTGTAGCCGGCGGCGGTTCGGGAACAGGTATCAATGATACGCAAAGCGGAGCTAACAACATTGGTATGTCAAGCCGCGAACTGACAGCCGACGAAAGAGAAACGCTCGCGCCGGTCAAAATGGCCAATGACGCTATCGCAATTATTGTCCATCCTAACAATCCGGTGAACAGCCTGACAAAAGAGCAGGCAATGAAAATTTTTCTTGGTGAAATCAACAACTGGCAGGAGGTCGGCGGGAATAACGCCCCCATCCTGGTTCAGACACGCGAAACCGGATCCGGAACTTTAGCCACCCTTGAAGAAATGCTTCTTGAAAAGGAAAAGGTTGTCAGTACCGCTACCCCGTTTTCCTCTTCGGCCCTTATCAAACAGGCCGTCGCCAAATCTGAAAATGCCATAGGTTTTGATTCGGTCGGTTTTGTGGACAGCACAGTAAAAATGGTGTCGCTTGACAATATTACTCCCAGCGATAAAACGGTCAAGGATGCCACATACCCTCTTTCCCGCAGCTTGTATGTTTTCACAAAAGGGCAGGCTTCCGGCATAAACGCCAGGCTGATTGACTATCTTCGCACTCAGCAAGTGCAAAATAATATTGTACAAAAAGAAGGCTATATTACGCTGGATTAATAATCAAAGCCGGGCAATAAACGCTTGCCAAGCCGGCTGCGTGCCGGCCGGCAAGTCTTTTTAAAGGCTTGAAGCCAGTTGAGCATCATGAAACGTGCGAAACAAACAACCGCCCGTTTGACGGGTGGCTCCGATTTCTTATTGTTAAGGGGATATCGTATGCGTGTAAAGAAGGTAGAAAAATTTCATCCGACTGAATGGCTGATGCGCGTTTCCGCATTTGCTGGTATACTGGCTATTATATTTATATTCATATTTATTTTCATGAAGGCCGCCCCTGTTTTCGCGGGCAGCGGCCTTAAACTGATAACCGGCTCCGGTTTTGACAGCCAAATAGCCGAAGCGTTCGATGCGCCTGCTGACGCTCCTCTGCTTTCGTTCGGAATGTCCGGACTTATCGCCGGCACACTTCTGTCAACATTGCTTGCGCTTGTTATAGCGGGCATTTTAAGTGTCGGCGCCGCCATCACAATATGCGAGCTTGCCCCTAAACCGGTCGCGGCCATGCTTTTATCGGTGGTAAGGCTGATGGCATCCATACCATCCGTCGTTTTTGGACTCATTGGCGCGATGATCGTGGTCCCTTTTCTTGAAAATACTTTTATCACGGTCGATATGCAAATTGAATTTCTTGCTTTTTTTCAGATGACTGGGCGCAACCTGCTGGCATCGGTCATTGTCCTTGCCTTTATGATTGCCCCCACGGTCATTACGCTGTCCGCCGACGCGCTTTATTCGGTTCCCGGTATTTATAAAGAAACGGGCTATGCCTTTGGTATGAGCCGCTTCAGAGTCATTCAAAAAATACTTCTTCCGGCCGCGCGTTCCGGAATCATAGCGGGCCTTATACTAGGAGCGGGACGGGGAATCGGTGAAGCTATCGCCGTTTCCATGGTCTGCGGCGGGGTGGGTATGATCCCCAGTTTGTCGCATGGGATAGCGGCGATTTTTACGCCGGTTTTACCGCTCGCCGCAGCTATCGTCAATAAATCGGAGGCGATGAGCGTTCCCGCTGTCGAAAGCGCGCTGTTTGCCTGCGGCGCGCTGCTGCTGCTTATGGGAACGCTTTTTGCGCTGGCGGCGAGGTTTTATGTCAAACAGTTTACATATGGGGGTATTCATGAAGTATAAAGAAAGGCGTGTATCTTCCGCGGCCGGGCAGCTATACTCATGGCTGACCGCCGCTGTTGTAACAGCCGTCTGCCTGCTCATTTTACTGACGGTGTTTATCATGGGCAAGGAGGTGCTGTCCCTGGACTTTCTGACAAAAGAACCGAATCCGTCTGTTATGGACACTGAAAACACGGGCGGTATCTCAACCCCGATTGTCGGAACGGTGCTGCTTACACTTATCGGCATTGCCATTGCCTTTCCGATTTCGCTCGCTACCGCCATTTATATGACTTTTTACAGAAAAAACGGTTTAGCCGCTCAGGGACTAAGCCTGGCCATAGACGTCCTTTCCGGCGTGCCAACCATTGTCATCGCGTTATTTTCGCTGGCAATATTTACAAACCCCGCTTTCACATTTTTGTCCACACCTGTTCAAAATGACGGAGGAATTATCGAAAAAGCATACGGGCGGTCATTTCTTGTGGCGGGCCTGGCAATGGCAATTATGATTTTACCATTTGTTGTTAAAGCCATGTCCGAAGCGCTCCGGGCTGTACCGCGCGCTTATATGGACGGCTCTATGGCTCTTGGCGCAGATAAATGGAGAACTATATGCAAAATAGCGCTTCCCGCCTCCACACGCGGCATTGTCACTGGCATTATTTTGGGAATGGGGCGGATTATGGGCGATACCGCTATTGTATGGCTTGCCTTGGGAGGAACGCTGCGCATGACAGGGGAACAGCCCTGGTTTTCACCTGACAACTGGCTGTCTACGCTTCGTAACACAGGGAGTACCCTGACCTCTTACATATACTATACCTCCCCGGCGGGCGAGGGCAATAATTTGAGTGTGGCTTTCGGCGCCGCGCTGGTACTTATTCTGATTATCATTTTGCTCAACGCGGCGACCGCATTGCTTGGGAGAGCCGGAAAAAACGAGGAGGAGGGAAAGTAATGAATATTGATTTTGTCAATGTCAGCGCACGCTATGGAGACAAACAGGTTTTATACAATGTAAGTCTTTCCATACCCTATAGATCCGTATATGCGCTTATAGGGCCGTCCGGATGCGGAAAAACCACTCTGCTGCGCAGTATAAACAGACTGAATGATCTGATCCCCGGATTCGCGCTGTCCGGAGAGATAATCATACGGGGCGAGCCGGTATATGCCATGAAAAACAAGCGGCAAATACAAAACCTGCGTTTGAAGACAGGCATGATATTTCAGAGACCCAACCCGCTTCCTATGTCCGTTATGCAAAACATGATTTTTCCGTACATGGAACACATCCATGCGTCCCTGCCTGAAGCCAGACGGCTTGCGGAAGAAAAGCTGCGCGTTGTCGGGCTTTATGATGAAATAAAAGATCGCCTGAACAAGCCCGCGTACATGCTTTCCGGAGGGCAGCAGCAGCGTCTTTGCATCGCCCGCTCGCTTATGCTGCCTACCGATATTCTATTAATGGATGAGCCTTGCTCCGCGTTAGACCCAATATCAACATTTAAAATAGAGGATCTGTTATCCGGGATAAAAAAGAACCATACCATTATTATGGTCACTCACAATACAGAACAGGCCCGGAGAATATCCGACTATACGGCGTTCTTTTATATGGGCAGGTTGATTGAGGCCGGAAGCACGCTCCAAATATTTTCCGCGCCCAAGCAGGAACTTACACAAAAATATATTACGGGGAGAATGTAAAACCGCCTGGCAAATAACCCCCGGCAGAATAAACTATGCCAGGGCGTCCGTCGCTGCCGCCACGAGCGGCAAGGGAAAATTCCGAGGAAAGCCCCCGGCGCGTTAAAAAGCGTAGGCTCTGGCGGCATATCCCCGCGGGCCAAACAAATCACTGAGTCTGCCGCTTATTATGCCGCCGTCGTAAAGGGTTTGCGGGGCGTTTTTTGGGGCGCACCCGTTGCGTCTTGGTGTGCCCTGACGGACGTGCTGTCTTCTATATGGATGATTTGCATGTTGATTTGGATGATGTCGGCTAACTGCAATTGCTTCAAACAGCCTTTGCAGTACGCCCTTTTCACTCCATCGCAGCATTCTGACATAAATGGTGTGCCAGTTTCCAAACTCGCTCGGCAAATCGCGCTATTTGCAGCCGTTCGACGTTATGTAGAGGACAGCCCGCACAAATGTGAGATTGTCAATTTTACATTTCCACGCTGTTTTGGCAGTAACGGCGCGATTACCTCAAATTGTTTTTCTGTTATTTTCATATGAATAGTATCTCATAATTTATGTTATGCCTTATGTCAAGAAATTAGTGTGAACACAATCTAGTAAAAGAAACGCGCTTAAAGACTGGCAGGAAAGAAAAACCCCCGTTTTGCATTTTGGATTCCCAAAGTGTGAAAAACACAGACAGCGCAAAGGAGAAGGGGTATGATGCCGGAAAGGAAATGTCCGATATCAAAAGGCATATCGCTGTAGATACTAACGGTTTGTCTCACGCGATTCTTGTGGCCAACGGCAAATATACCGGATAAAGCTGGGGGCGTTGAACATCTTGGCCAAAGACAAGAAAAATATGTCCGCTGTCAAAGCCGTTTTATGCGATGGAGGATATATTGGCAAACAATCTTCCGGTTCCGTCATGGAATCCACAAGAGCCGAAGTGCAGGCCGTAAAACGCGACGGACTTCACACTTTTGCTGTATTACCAAAACGCTGGATTGTCGAGAGAAGTTTTGCTTGGCTGGAAATGCCACCGGCTTCGGAAAAACTGTGAACGTAAGCTTCATACCAGCCTTCAAATGCTTGTTCTTACTTTCGTCCCTCTATTACTTAAAAGATACTAAACAGGCTCTTAGAACCCGTATTCACAGTTAAAATATGATATACTTAGTGCATAAAAGAAAATAAGAAGCGTGAACAGGCGTACGAGCGCCCTGGCAGACACGCAATGGGAAGAAATAGCGCTGCTGTTTTCGGGGCTGCGGGAATACAGATGGCCAAAGCGCGAGCTAATGGACGCTGTACTTTACTTTGTAAAAACGGGTTGCCAGTGGCGGAACTTGCCGCATGATTTTCCGCCATATTCCACAGTACACAGCTTTTATCGCGGGGCACGGCTGAGCGGGCTTTGGGATAAAACCCTGGAACATCTTATCGTAAAAAAAAATTCTGTTCTGCGGGCTACCGTGGTATTTTCGTGCTTGATATTGATAAAATCCTTGGCTTGGGCGTTGGCGTTTCTCAGAAAACCAAGCCGCACGAATGGGAAAAACTTTCTTGGCGCTGGATAGTCGAGCGTACGTTCAGCTGGCTTAACAACTACCGCCGCCTGAGCAAAGATTACGGGATTTCCATCGCGTCCGCCGAGGCTGTTGTCAAAACCTCTCACGCTCATACGTTGCTTAAAAGCCTGTGAATACGGGTTCTTCTTAATTGCGGATTGGTATGGCGCAAAATGGAAGTAAGTTCGTATTGCCGCCTGCGGATATACAGGAACTTTTGCTGAATGTGCCGAACAATTACTTTATTAAATGGAGAGATTTTTATGAAATTGCTTTCTTGGAATGTCAACGGGATCAGAGCTTGTTTAAAAAAATGTTTCATGGATTTTTTCGATGAAATACAAGCGGATATTTTTTGTATTCAAGAAACTAAAGCTCAAGCCGAGCAGGTACACGTAGAAACCCCGGGGTATTATCAATATTGGAACAGCGCTGTAAAAAAAGGGTATTCCGGCACAGCGGTTTTCAGTAAATACGAACCTTCGCAAGTAATTTTTGATATGGGGATTCCGGAGCATGACCAGGAAGGACGCATTATAACATTACAATTTGATGATTTTTATTTGGTCAATGTCTACGCCCCTAATTCCCAAAACGAATTAAAACGTTTAGCGTACCGTATGCGATGGGAAGATGATTTCCATAGTTACCTTAAAAATTTACAGTTGAATAAACCGGTTATTTTATGCGGAGATTTAAATGTAGCCCATAAGGAAATAGATTTGAAGAATCCTAAAACCAATCATAAATCAGCGGGGTTCACCGATGCAGAACGGCAAAAAATGACCAGGCTTTTAAATACAGGGTTCATTGATACTTTCAGGTATTTCAATCCTGAATTGACGGGAGCTTATACTTGGTGGTCCTATATAGGAGGCGCCAGAAACCGTAACGCTGGTTGGCGCATAGACTATTTCCTGGTTTCAAAACACATTTTAGCCCGCGTTGATGAACCTATGATTTATGACCAGATACCGGGCAGTGACCACTGTCCAGTAGGGTTAACTTTCAGGTAGACGCACGGACGATTTGTTTGTCGATTAAATTCTGTATTTCCTGTTGGCTATACCCAATTTCAGCTAAAATTTCCATCGTATCCTGTCCCAAAGCAGGAAAATCGATTTGAGGCTCGGCGGGGGACAGGGAGAGTTTAACAGGATTGCCGGCCAGTCTGAGAGTTTTGCCGCTGTTTTCAAAATTTTCCATATTTATAACCATTTGCCGCTCAATGGTTTGAGCGCTTTGACACATTTCTTCAAAATTGAGTACCGGAGTGATACATACATTAGAATCAGCAAACAATTCCAACCATTCAGCTTGGTTTTTTTGTTTTATAAGGTTTTCTACAGCTGATATTAACTGTGGCTGTACTTTTATGTTTCTGTGTTCAGGGATGAATTCAGGATGCCCTAAACGCTGACAAAAAATTTCCCAGGATTTAAATTCGGAAGCGGCCAAGCTGATGTATTTTTCGTCTTTGGTTTCATACAACTGATAACTGGCAAACCCTCCGGAAGTGCTTCCACCCCCTCTTTCAGGCAATACTGCTTCTGCGCTCCATTCCGCCAAAGCATATGCTAAAATAGATATGGCGCCGTCGAACATGGCAATATCGCAGAACTGCCCGCAACCGGTTTTTTCGCGATGACGAAGGGCCAGAAGAATAGCTGTTATGCCGTACAACGAAGCGCAGGCCGAAGATATTTGTACCGGAGCCATTCCTGGTTTATTATTTTTTATTCCGGTTAATTCAGTAATGCCAGTTAAGCTGAGAATATTAAGATCATGCCCGGCTGACTGACAAAGCGGGCCGGTTGAACCATAAGCAGTTAACGCGCAATATATAAGCTGAGGGTTAATATCTTTCAACCTTGCATAATCCAGTCCTAGTTTTTGCATGGTGCCGGGGCGAAAATTTTCTACCAATATATCACAGTCAGGTATCATTTTTTTAAAAATTTCCCGGCCTTCTGTTTGCCGTAAGTCCAAAGACATACTTTTTTTGTGACGATTTACGGCGTAAAAACGGGGATGATTTTTGTCTCCTAACAAAGGCGGACGGGGAACACGGGTAATCTCTCCATTAATATCTTCCACTCTGATAACTTCCGCACCAAAATCAGCCAAAAATTGAGTAGCAAACGGCCCTATCAAGGTTCGGGACAAATCCAAAATTCTAATTCCGGACAAAGGCAACATATCGTTACAGCCTCCTTAAATAAGGTATAATAAAATCATGCAACTGTTTTTATCGTAACACCATTATATAATATAATACATTTCGAGTTTTTTATTGCCAAGCGCCGAAAAACAAATTAATATTTTAACAAGATAATCGTTAAAGTTGCCTTGGCAAATTAACTTTTTATAATTTTGTAATTGTAAAATATAAGCTACTTATCATTTAAAAGCAGTGCTTAATCAGTACTTAATAATAAAAATAAACAAGGTACAGATAGGGGAGAAAGAAGTCGTGACTGACAAAACTAATAATGATGAATTCCTGGCCATGATGAAAGAAAAAATGTCGAAGGATTATTTCGCGGCCTTAACCGGCATCGAAATTATATCGATTAAACCAGGGTACGCCAAAATGAAACTGGAAATTCAAAAAAAACATTTGAACGCGACAGGAGTGGTTCAAGGAGGGGCAATTTTTACTTTGGCTGACTTCGCTTTAGCGGCGGCTACCAACTATGATACCAATGTCGCGCTGGTAATCGATTGCCAGATAGCTTTTCTGCATCCTACCAAGAAAGGCACTTTATGGGCTGAAACCGAACAGATAAGCGATAGTAAAAGTTTAACCAGCTACATGATCAAAATATCAAATGAGGAAAACAAGCTGGTTGCTCAATATTACGGACGCGCTTTCAAAAAGAATAACCAGAAATAATAATCTCTCCGGAGATTAAAGTAAAAACCATATCTTTGCCCGGAAAGGATTGTTAACTGGTACACAGCAGTGGTTCCTGCGGAGTTCAGAAAGTCAAAAACCGGTTGTTTAACACAAGGGGCGCATGTTTGCAGAGGTTATGCCCGATCCGGAAAATTAGCGGGCCAAACATAGGGCGGGGCTACGCCTTCTTGTTCAAAGCGCCGTTTGATCATATAGTTCAACTGACGTTCAACAGACCACTGAGCCCCTACCTGAGTGGTGGCTAAAATTTGTATAGTCAAGAAAGTTTCATGCCATTTGGTAATACCCTGCACCTCAGGTCCTGAGACAATGCCGGGCAAAGATTGCGCTTCCCGCATTTCAGCAGTTAACAGCTGAATAATGCGATCTATGGATTCCGTATAAGCCATCGGAATTTCCACCACCGCTCTGCTGTAATCCTGGCTGCTGTTGATAATGCCTTTAATAGAGCTGTTCGGAATGATATGAACCCGTCCGTTTGTATCACGCAAGCGTACAGCCCGTAATCCTATCGCTTCCACTTCTCCGGCTTGCTGATTTATTTCTACCCAGTCACCTAATTTCACCTGGTTTTCAAATAATATAGCGGCTCCGGTAATTAAATCAGAAATCATTCCTTGAGCGCCTAATCCGATAGCCAGACTGCCAATGCCCGCTAACGCTACTATAGAGGCGGGAGATATCCCGAAAACAGTGAGTATTTGCGCGGCAATAATAAAATAGGCGGCATATTTTATAATGCTGTTTACCATAGAAGCGGTAGTCAAATAGTTTCTGCCCGGAGAAATTTTCTGTTGATGGGAAAAGAATTTTTGAAGTAACCGCCGCAGGCAATAGCTGATGAACAAACCTATAACAATACAAGCTATACAGTAAACAACACCGATGAGCGCTTTTAAAAAAAGCGCCGCGACGGAGGGCAATTCCAGTTGGGCCAGCAACTCGTAAAAAGCGTTAACCATTATAATCCGTCCTTTATTTTCCGGTTTAACAACGCCGGTAACAAATCTATTTTACTACATGTATTAAATTACTGTGAACAAACTTCAGCGCAGAACTTTTATAGCAAAGTGCAAACGCATTATTATATGGAATAGAATTTGCATTTATTTTAACTTGATGCTGTAAATTTGTATAATTACAAAAATACATTTAACATATGTGTTATTAACCAACTGAGGCCGGATAAATCGGCTGAAAGCAATGTGTTGTCTCGGGTCGGTTACTGGATAAAACCATTATAACATAAAGCTATATATGATGATATCTGTAATGAAAAAGTAATTGCACCTTTAAAATTACAAAATAAACTGTACGATTTGCCACACACTGTATGGAGATTCCACAAACAAAGTTTTCAAAATTTCGGGGAGGTGGTTATTTTATACAAAATTATTTGCTCAGACAGGTTTTTGAATCGGTATATTATTTGCGCATTATCCTGAGGTAACACGCAAATTTAATACAATAATTCGGAAGGCGGTGATAAAATAATAAACTTGTAGCGGATATTAAGACGGTATGCCATCATGAGACGCGGATTAATTATAACTACATTGAATCCGGTTTAGATTTACCAGTAATCTTACTAAATACTAATTTTTAATGTTTTTAGGAGGAGATAATTTGGAATTTAAATACAATGTGCGAGATTTAAAATTCATATTAAAAGAATGGTTGCCTATGGATGAGGTTTTACAATGTGAACGTTTTAGTGAATATTATGGACTAGACGATATTGACCCTATTTTGGCCGAAGGCTATAAAGTAGCAAGAGAAGTGGTAAGCCCCATAAATGTTGAAGGCGATAAAAATCCGGTAACCTTTGCGGACGGAGTGGTGACAAGCCCGCCCGGATACAAAGAAGTATACCAATTTTTGCAAAAAAACGGTTGGGGTTCCAGCAGTGAATGTGTAGAAGTGGATGGAGGCATGCCGCTTACTCTGTACAAAGGCGTAGCTGAAATAATTGCCGCCGCGTGTCCGGCTATGGGTTCCAATATAAAATTGACCTCAGGAGCGGCCAATCTGATAATCAAATTTGGAAGCGAAGACGACAAAAAAAGATTTTTACCCAAAATGCTGAGCGGTGAATGGCAGGGGACCATGAATTTGACTGAACCTTCGGCTGGTTCCGACGTTGGGGACGCTTTAGCCAGGTCTTATCCCACCGATGACCCTAAAATTTGGAAAATAAAAGGGACTAAAATGTTTATTACCGCCGGTGACGGCAGTTTATGTGAAAACACCATTCATATGGTACTGGCCCGTCCGCCGGAAGGGGCGAAAGGATCTCCCGGGCTTGGGTTATATGTTGTGCCTAAGTATTGGGTTGATGAAAACGGCGTCATGGGTAAATTCAATGATGTAACCACCATAGCTATTGAACATAAAATGGGTCTGAATGGATCCGCGACCTGTATGTTGAACTACGGGGAAAATGACGAATGTTACGGAATTATGCTGGGATCCGCGCCAGATGAAAAAGGGCGCTCCAAAGGTTTGGCCATGATGTTTAACATGATGAACGAGTCCCGCATAGGGACCGGGCACAACGCTAACAATCAAGCCTCGGCGGCTTATGCGCTGGCGTCCCAGTATGCCGTCGAACGTGTACAGGGATACAAAGGCGGAGAAAGAGTCACTATAATAAAACATGAAGATGTCCGGCGCATGCTTTTGGATATGAAAGCGCACACTGAAGGGATCAGAGCCATGATTTTCAAAGGCTTCTGGAACTTGGATATAGCGGAAAACGCCGCCGACAAGGTTAAAGCTAAAGAATGTGCCGATGTTGCCGCTATTTTAACTCCGCTTATAAAATGTTACGGAAGTGAAACCACGGTGCTGATGACGGCCGAAGCGATTCAAGTATTAGGCGGAGTGGGTTATACTAAAGAATATCCGGTGGAACAATACATGAGAGATTCAAAAGTATTAACCATATGGGAAGGGACTTCATTTATTCACGGTAACGATTTAGTAGGCAGGAAAATGACTATGGAAGGCGGCGAACCTTTCAAAAAATGGATGGCGTCCATAAAGAACTTCATCGACGCCAATAAAAACAATGCCGATTTAGCTAAAGAATTTGCGACTTTAGAACGCGCTTATGCATCCGCCGAAGAAGTGCTGAAGCAGATAAACGCCTGGCAGGCCGCTAAAGCCAGCAAATTTGTCAACGCGTTTGCTATCAGGAGTTTATTTGTATTCGCGCAGCTTTACGTTTCCATATGCCTTTTAGATCAAGCGATTACTGCTCAGAAAATTTTATCCGGATTGCCTGCCGATCATTATGATCTGAATTTTTATAAAGGCAAAATTTATAGCGCGAGTTATTACGCTAATAATATTTTGCCGAATGTTTTCACGCTGGCGGAAGTAATTAAAAGGGCCGACGAAAGCGTGTTCGAAATTCCTGAAGAAATATTAGTTATAGATAATTAGTTAAAAAATTTTAATATAATATTTATTTTAAGGAGGCGGTAAAACTTTTCCATGTTGTATAAGGTAAAATGAAATTTTAAAAATTAGGAGGAGGAACTTATGGCTATTAAAACTATTTTTGTAGTAGGGGCTGGATTTATGGGGGCTGGCATAGCGCAAGTAGGTGCTCAAGCCGGATACGAAATGCTTTTGTATGATATTTCTTCGGAAGCGGTGGATAAAGGATTCAACACCGCCAAGAAAAATTTAAGCAGGAATGTTGAAAAAGGCAAACTGACGCAGGAAGTTATGGATAAAACCATGTCTTTGATTAAACCAAGCACTTCCTTAAATGATGGCGCTAAAGCCGATTTGGTAATAGAAGCTGTTTTTGAAAATCTGGACATAAAAAATGAAATCTTCTCAACCTTAGACGGAGTATGTCCGCCCAATACTATTTTGGCTACTAACACATCTTCAATCTCCATCAGTACTATTGCTAATTCAGTTAAACGCAAGGACAAATTTATAGGAATGCATTTCTTCAGTCCGGTTCCGGTCATGCGGTTGTGTGAAATTATCAACGGCATCAATACTTCCGCCGAAACTTATAAAATTGCTGAAGAAGTTGCTCAGAAAATGGGTAAGGAAACAGTAAAAGCCAAAGATGTGCCGGGATTTATCGTTAACAGAATCAACGCGGCTTTAAGACAGGAATGTTACAGATGTATGGAAGAAGGAGTAGCAACTCCCCAGGATATTGACAAAGCTTTGAAAGCCGGGCTCAATCATCCCATGGGTCCGTTTGAGCTGGGAGATTTTGTAGGACTGGATGTCGGGTATAATGTAATAAACACTTTGTACAACGCATACAAAGAGCCTAAATGGGCTCCCAATCTGACTCTGGAAAAATTAGTCAAAGCTGGTGACTATGGAAGAAAAACCGGCAAAGGATGGTATGATTACACTTCCGGAGAGAGAAAATCCAGAACAGATGTAAGTTTCTAATTTGACGATTTGAAAGGAAGGGGAAAAATGGCTTACAATACCATTCTGGTTGAAAAAATTAACGCTGATAAATTAGCGGTTATTACCATTAATCGTCCGGCTGTGCGTAACGCTGTAGATTATCTCACCAGAGAAGAATTATATGATGCTGTGGCTGAATTGGAAGGCGATAATGAAGTGAGTGCGATTATTTTAACTGGAGGCTCGACGGTTTTTTCAGCCGGAGCTGATATTTCCGCTATGGTTGAACAGACGGCCCACGAAGCTTTTAACCGCGTTTCTTTATGGGATCTGGCAACAAAGATGGAACGGTCTAGAAAACCTATTATAGCTGCTATTGCCGGTTTTGCTCTGGGCGGAGGCTGTGAATTGGCTGTGGCTTGTGATATTCGTATAGCTACAGAAACCAGCAAATTCGGGCAGACTGAGATAAACGTCGGCATAATTCCCGGTGGCGGAGGATTATCACGTTTAACGAAATTAGTAGGAATGGGAAAAGCCAAAGAACTTGTATATACAGGAAAAATAATAACCGCCGAGGAAGCTTTGCGTATAAACTTAATCAATAAAATTGTTCCGGAAGAAAAACTTTTTGAAGAAGCTGTAGCGATGGCAAAAGCAATGACTAAACATAGTCCGGTGGCGTTGGGTTTAGCGAAATACGCGATTAATAACGCCGCCAATATGGATATTCACACAGCTGAAGCCATAGAAAACACTTGTTTTTCTTTAGCTTTTGCCAGCAGCGACCAAACGGAAGGCATGCGCGCTTTTCTGGAAAAGAGAAAGCCGGTATATCAGGGTAAATAGTTTAAATGTCATAATAGCTTTCTCATAAACAAAATAGGAGGTAATAATATGCGAGAAGTTGTCATAGTAGATATGGCAAGAAGCGGTGTTGGCAGACATGGAGGCACCATCAAAGACGTAACCCCGATAGATATGTTATCACAACTGGCTCGAGCGGTAGTGGAACGCAATCAAGCTAAAGTGAAACTTTCCATGTACGATTATGTGCTAATCGGGCAGGTTAAGCAAAATGCCAGTTGCGCCAATATCGCCAGAAATTTAGTTCTGAATATAGGATTACCCGAAGAAGTTCCCGCTTCTTGCGTTACCATAGCTTGCGGATCCGGCCTTTTATCTATTGAAGAAGGAACCGAGATGATCAGAAACGGCTTCGCCGATATAGTTTTAGCCGGCGGGGTAGAAGCCATGAGCGGAGGAGAATTCTTTATCGGTTACGAAAAAAATCAGGGGTTTGGCAGTGTAAACGTTGAACTGAAAGACTCTATTATAGTAGGTGGGCCGGGAGCCGCTCCCACAGAACGTTATGGCAACATTCCGATGGGCATTACCGCTGAAAACCTGGTCGATCAATGGAATATACCGCGTGAAGAACAGGATCGCTTTGGTTTGAGAAGCCAGACTTTAGCCCTTAAAGCTATTGCCGACGGCGTTTTTAAAGCGGAAATAGTACCGATCAGGTATCAAAAAGCGGATGGCAGCACAGGCGTATTTGCCATTGATGAATATCCGCGTGCTACGGATATGGAAGCCTTGGGTAAATTAAAGCCTGCTTTCAAAAAAGACGGAACGGTTACCCCTGGTAATTCGTCCGGAAGAAACGACGGAACCGGAATAGCGTTGATAATGGCTAAGGAAAAAGCGGACGAATTAGGAGTTAAGGCCAGAGCCCGCTTTGTATCAGCCGGAATAGCAGGAGTAGACCCCCGGATTATGGGCAGAGGTCCGGTGCCGGCAGTAGAAATAGCTTTGAAAAAAGCCGGTATATCTTTTAAAGATTTTGATGCCATAGAGCTTAACGAAGCTTTCGCCGGACAGAGTTTAGCGGTTTATCGCGAATGGAAAGAGCTGTACGGCGTAGACGATGCCTGGCTGGACAGTCACGTTAACCTTTGGGGCGGAGCTATTGCTATCGGGCATCCATTAGGAGGCAGCGGTGCAATAATAACCACCAAATTGCTTTATGGCTTAGAACGGATTAAAGGCCGTTATGGTCTGTCAACCATGTGCTGCGGAGGCGGAATAGGCGCCGCGGGCATAATTGAACGTTTAGATTAACAGAGAGAGGGGTTTGCTATGCAAGAAGTAGTAATAGTCGCGGCGGCGCGAACACCGTTTGGCCTTTATAAAGGTTCGCTAGCCGATCAAAGATCGCAGGATTTGGCCGCTAAATCTATGAAAGAAGCTGTAGAACGCTCCGGAATAGATTCATCGGAATTTGACGCCAGCATATACAGCGAAGCTGTTCAAACCAGTTTACCGGCTAATGTCGGAAGGCATGGCTGGCTGTTAGCCGGTCTGGATGAAAATCCGGCCGGATTTACGATGAATACGCTTTGTGCCGGAGCTATTCAGACCATGTTCAGCGCTTATAATAAAATATTATTAGGCGAATATCAATTATTTTTAACCGGTGGCGTGGAAACTTCCACCCAGGCTCCTTATTATATTTTCCATCCCCGCTATGAATTCGGGCCCAAAAGCCATTATTTCCACGATCAGAAAGTTGAAATTCAGACCAACGCCCAGCCTAACGATATTTATGGTGAACTTACTTTGGCCGCTATCGCCGATACTGTTGCTTTCAACAATGGGCTTACCAGATTGGCGCTTGACGAATATGTTTTAGCCAGTAAGGAAAAAGCTGCCGCTGCCGCTAAAAACGGAAACCAAAAAGAAGCCGTTGTAAATTTTGCTAAAAAAACTAAAAAAGGCGAAGTGGTGATAGATTCTGATGAAGGCGTAAAAAAAGCAACTACCCTGGATAAATTGATGGGGTTGCCTTCCATTAACTGTTGCGGGAGCGCCAGTGAAGGAAATATAGCGCCTTTAGCCGACGGTTCAGCCAGCATTGTTCTGGCTTCAGCCGCTAAAGCGGGCGGTAAGGCTTTAGCTAAAATAGCTGGATTTGGCGTCGCCGCCGGTAATCCTAATCTGGTAGAACGTACCGCGGTCAATTCCATCAATAAAGCTTTGAAATATTCAGGAATTGCTTTGAAAGACGTCGATTTCATAGATATCCATGAGCAATCCGCTGCTTTCGCATTGGCGGTTACTAATCTGCTTGGCCCTGACGCCGCCGGCAAGATAAATGTTGATGGCGGCAGTTTAGCTTACGGCCATGCCGGAGCGGCTACCGGAGGCGCTTTAGTGGCCAACATGGCCTACAGGTTAAACAAGACAAACGCAAAAGTCGGCGTTGTAAATGTAGCGGCGTTCGGAGGACAGGCTTTAACGGTAGTATTAAAAAAATAATAAAACCTTATTCACTGCTTAAATAACGCAGCAGTTTCTTAGCACTTTGGCAGTATTGTTAATGTCAGGATTACTTTAGGCAGTTGTGTTATAAGTTCTAAGGTAATCCTGTTTGTAATTGCTATATACAGCATTCTCGTAATTAGTGATAGAGGGATAGTTTGATAACATCAAAAATAGCAAACACTGTTGCCAATATGCTTGCTATGAGGAGGAATTATTTGGACATGGACAGGATTGAAAAAATCCGCAACGGCGATGTGCGCACCGCTTCACGATTGATCCGGGATTTAGAAGATGAATTTCCGCAAGCAGTTAGCGCCATAAAAGAATTGTACCCTTACACTGGACAGGCGCGCGTAGTAGGCCTTACAGGCGCTCCTGGAGCAGGAAAGAGTACCCTTACAGATGGAATCCTCGAAGCTTTGCGAAAAAAAGGCAAGTCTATTGGGGTGTTGGCTGTAGATCCTTCAAGCCCTTATACTGGAGGCGCTATATTAGGAGACAGAATAAGAATGCAGCGTCACGCTGAAGACCCGAAAGTCTTCATAAGGAGTTTAGCTACCAGAGGCGCCTTAGGGGGAATATCCAAAGCAGTCGGAGACAGTATTCATGTTCTGGACAGTATGGGCAAGGATTTCGTGATTATTGAAACCGTTGGCATAGGTCAGCAAGAAGTCGAAATTATGAATTACGCCCACACGGTCATTGTGGTTTTAGTTCCTGGAATGGGCGACGGCGTTCAAACTATAAAAGCCGGAATAATGGAAATAGCTGATGTTTTTGTTATAAATAAAGCGGATCGTGACGGTGCGGATACTTTAGCTGCTGAAATAAACCTTATGCTGGACATGGCTGCCTCAAATCAACAAATATGGCGGACGCCAGTGGTGAAAATCGGAAATGTTATTAATGCCTCAGAATTTAAACAAGGGATTGACGAGCTGCTCGGACATGTGGATAAACATTTTCAATATTTGCAGAATTCAGGCGAAATAAAGCAAAAAATGAAAAACAAAGCCTTATTTGAAATCAAGGCCGCTTTAAACAATAATATCAACCAGGTAATTTATGAACAACTGCTAAATGACGGCAGTTTGGAAACGATGATTAATAAAATGACAGAACGCTCCAGCGACGCTTATACGTTGAGCGAAACAGTAACTGCAAAATATTTAAAAAATATTTAAAAATTGGGGGGCGCTGAGAGTATTTTCATTTATGTAATATTATTCAACACAAAAAATAAAGGAGGAATTTTTAATGAATTTTGAACTGACAGAAGAACAAAAAATGGTGCAGAAAATGGCTAAAGACTTTGCGGAGAATGAAATCGCCCCTTATGTCGATGAAGATGAGGAACATCATCACTGGCGCCGGGAAATATTCCAAAAAATGGCCGACTTAGGTCTTTATGGATTCTCCATTGACGAAGAGTATGGCGGAAATGGAATGGGCTTTTTAGAAGGGGTGCTGGCTATTGAACAAGTAGCCAAAGTGCACACTTCTTGGCGTATGGCGTTTAATATGCAGGATTGGGGCCCGGCTTTAACCATCCAAAAATTCGGAACTGATGCACAGAAAAAAGAGTATATCCCCAAATTTGTAAGCGGTGAGTACGTTGGCAGTTTCGCTATGACTGAAGCCGATGTAGGATCTGATGTAGCGGGCATGAAATGCCGCGCGGAAGATAAGGGCGATTATTACCTGCTCAACGGCCACAAAATGTGGATAACCAACGGAACCGTCTGCGATCGCGGGCTGTTATACGTAAAGACTGATAAAGACGGCGGCGCCAAAGGAATCACCTGCTTTATAATGGATTACACCTTACCGGGCATTGAAAGAATAGCTATTACAACGAAAGTCGGTTTATGGGCTTCCGATACGGCCGAAATCGTATTTGAAAATGTAAAAGTTCCTAAAGAATTGATTCTGGGTAAATTAGGACAGGGATTCAATATATGTATGACCCAGCTTAACGGAACCCGTCTAGGTTGTTCGGCCGGAGCTTTAGGACTTTCCGCAGCTTGTTTGGAAGCGTCTATTAAATACGCCAACGAACGTTATCAATTCGGCAAGCAAATCGGCAAATATCAATTAATTCAGCAACAGATCGCCGAAATGGAACTGGAACACGCCGCTTTGGAAGCCATGGTCTATAAAGCGGCCTGGTTAAAAGATAAGGGCTTGCCCAACCAAAAAGAAACTTCCATGTCCAAATTATTTGGAGCCAAAGCCGCGGTACACGCCGCTAATGAATGCATGAAACTGCACGGTTCTTTCGGATACTCCACCGAGTACCCCTGCGGCCGCTTTTTAAGAGATTGTAAACAATTTGAAACTTTAGAAGGTACTTCCAATATGCATACCCAGATCGTCGCTAACGCCGCCTTGGGCTATTCCACTAACAGAGCGTAAACTGATACATGAAAAATAAAAGGGGGATTATTATAAGGTGTCTTATGATAAGGAAAAACGAAATGAAATGCAGGCTGATTTAGCAAAATGGCAAGAAAAAGTAGACAAAATGCTAAGCAAGAAAAAAGAACGGAAAGATGTTTTTATATCCAGCGGCGCTAATGAAATAAACAGACTTTATACGCCTTTGGACGTTCCGAGCGAATATAAAGAAAAAATCGGCTTGCCTGGCGAATATCCTTATACTCGCGGCCCGCAGTCTAACATGTATCGCGGTAAGCTCTGGACTATGCGTATGTATGCCGGTTTTTCAACTGCTGAGGAATCAAACAAGCGGTATAAATATTTGCTGGAGAATGGCAGTTCCGGATTATCAGTAGCTTTCGACCTGCCAACGCAGATAGGTTATGATTCTGACCATGAAATGAGCGAAGGGGAAGTCGGCAAAGTAGGAGTTGCCATCGATTCTTTAGCGGATATGGAAATCCTTTTTGACAATATACCCTTGGAGCAAGTATCCACTTCTATGACGATCAATTCGCCGGCTTCTATTTTATTGGCAATGTATATGGCGGTAGGGGAAAAACAAGGGGTCAGCCCTGAAAAACTGCGGGGAACTATTCAAAACGATATATTGAAAGAATATGCCGCACGCGGAACTTATATTTTCCCTGTACAGCCTTCGATGCGATTGATAACCAACATCTTTGAATTTTGTTCGGCCAAAATTCCTCAGTGGAATACCATCAGCATTTCCGGCTATCATATACGTGAAGCCGGCTCAACGGCCGTAGATGAAATAGCGTTTACTTTTGCTGATGGCATGGCTTATGTAAAGGCTGCTATAAAGGCGGGCATGGATGTTGATTCTTTTGCCGGACGGCTTTCTTTTTTCTTAAACGCTCACAATGATTTATTTGAAGAAGTGGCCAAATTCAGAGCAGCCCGGCGTTTATGGGCTTATATAATGAAAGAGTATTTTAAAGCGAAAGACCCGCGTTCCTGGATGTTCAGGACGCATTCACAAACAGCCGGCTCCATGCTGACCGCGCAACAAGTGGAAAATAATGTAGTGCGGGTTTGTATTCAAGCGCTGGCGGCAGTGCTGGGAGGCACCCAATCCCTGCATACTAATTCCAAAGACGAAGCTTTAGCGCTCCCTTCCGAGGGATCAGTAAGAACAGCGTTGCGCACTCAGCAAATTTTAGGTTACGAAACAGGAGTTGCGGATACGGTGGATCCATTAGCAGGATCCTATTATATTGAGGCTCTGACCGAAAAGATTTATAATGAAGCTTGGGAAAAAATCCAGAAAATCGAAGAAATGGGCGGAGCTGAGCGGGCTATAGAACTGGGTTATATACAAAATGAAATCCAAAAAGCGGCTTATCAATGGCAAATGGATGTAGAGTCTGGTAAAAGAGTGATTGTCGGAGTTAATAAATTCCAGGTGGAAGAACCGGAACCCACCGGTTTATTGCGTGTTGACCTGTCAGTTCAAAAAGCACAAATAGCAAAACTGGATGCTTTGAAGAAGAAACGGGACGGAATCGCCGTTGCCAACAGGCTGGAAGAACTTCGTCAAGCGGCCAAAGGCGACGGCAATATGATGCCGTATATTATTAACGCGGTTAAAGCGTACGCAACCGAAGGAGAAATATGCGGCGTACTGCGTGAGGAATGGGGAGAATACGTAGCGGCAGTAACCCTGTAAGCTTAATATTACTCGATAGGAGGCAGCTAAAAATGGCAGAAAGAAAAATAAGGGTTCTGGTAGCTAAACCGGGATTGGACGGTCATGACCGCGGGGCTAAAGTTATCGCTCAAGCGTTCAGAGACGCCGGATTTGAAGTTATATATACCGGTTTGAGGCAGACTCCCGAACGGATTGTTGCTACGGCGGAACAGGAAGATGTGGATTGTGTCGCACTCAGTATGCTTTCCGGATCTCATTTAACTCTCATGCCCAAAGTAACAAAATTGCTGAAAGAAAAAAGTATGGATGATATATTGGTAGTTGGAGGCGGAGTAATTCCCAATGAAGATATTCCATTGCTGAAAGAGGCGGGAGTATCGGAAATTTTTACTCCAGGAACCCCAACCAGCTTATGCGCTGAATATATCAAAAATAATATTCATTTAAAATAACCGGCGATGATAGATGATATTGGAATTAAAAGTTACAGTTTACACTGAGAGTTTTTCGTAAGCAAATGTGAGCTTAAAGAAAATGCTTTTGGTGTAAACTTAACTGTTTAATCCGGTAAGCGGACTTTTTTATTAATCAGTGGAAAGGGAGTGCCTGCATGAAGGTTCTGTGTGTGGATCATATAGGAATTGCGGTAAAGAGTATTGCTGACAGCGCCAAATTATATACGGATTTATTGGGGCTGAAATTAACCGGGACGGAAGAAGTGACCGAACAAAAAGTTAGAACGGCTTTCATTCCCGCCGGCGAATCAGAAGTGGAATTATTAGAATCTATCAGCCCTGACGGGCCTGTCGGTAAATTTATTGAAAAAAACGGCGAGGGAATTCAGCATATAGCTTTAAGAGTAGAAAATATTGAACAGGCCTTGGCTGAACTGAAAGCGGCCGGTATCAAACTTATTGATGAAAAACCTCGTTATGGGGCGGGCGGCGCTAAAATAGCGTTTATTCACCCTAAATCAACCAGCGGCGTTTTGCTGGAATTATGCCAACGTGACAAATAACAAACATTATATTTGAAAAATAATAAGGAGGATCCTATGGGATTGAACACGCAAGAAAAGATTGCTGATCTGAAAACTAGAACCGAAAAGGTTTTAGCAGGAGGCGGAGAAAAAGCGATAGCGAAATTACACGCTAAAGGACGTTTAACCGCCCGCGAAAGGCTCGATTTATTGTTCGATAAAAATACTTTTGTCGAGTTGGATCGATTTGTGGAACATCGTTGTACTAATTTTGGCATGGATAAAATTGAAATTCCCGGAGAAGGAGTAGTAACCGGATACGGCTTGATAAATGGGCGGACCGTTTTTGCGTTCGCTCAGGATTTTAGCGTTTTAGGCGGCTCTCTGGGAGAAATGCACGCCAGTAAAATAGTAAAATGTATGGATCAAGCTGTAAATGTAGGAGCTCCTATGGTAGCGTTGTGTGATTCAGGCGGAGCAAGAATACAGGAAGCTGTAGATTCATTATCCGGTTACGGGAAAATATTTTATAAAAATACCATGGCTTCGGGCTCTATTCCGCAAGTCGCTGCTATTATGGGGCCTTCCGCCGGTGGCGCGGTCTACTCCCCCGCTTTGATGGATTTTATATATATGGTCGATCAGGATTACGCCCAGATGTTTATTACCGGCCCTCAGGTTATTAAAGCTACTACCGGAGAAGAAATTGACGCACAATCTCTGGGAGGCGCTCACACTCACAACAGCAAAAGCGGAGTGGCTCATTTTGTGGCTAAAGATGACGGAGAATGCATTGAACAAATAAAAAGATTACTGTCATTTTTGCCGGGTAGTTACAGAGAACAGCCACCGCGTTACGCCTGCGCCGATCCCGCCGAGCGCCGCGACGAAGGTTTGAACAAAATAGTTCCGGACAAAAGCAGCCGTCCTTATGACATGAAAAAATTAATAAAAATGGTGGTAGATGACGGTGAAATATACGAAAGTCAGGCTTTATTCGCTAAAAACATTATTACCTGCTTTGCCAGAATGGATGGTTCCACAGTGGGGATAATAGCGAACCAGCCGTCTGTGATGGCAGGTTCGCTGGATATTAACGCGTCTGATAAAGCGTCCCGTTTTATCTCATTTTGCGATTGCTTTAATATCCCTATTATAACTTTCGTAGATGTACCGGGATACTTGCCAGGAACACAGCAGGAATTCGGCGGCATTATCAGGCATGGAGCCAAATTACTGTACGTTTATCCTGAAGCTACCGTGCCTAAAATTACGGTGGTTATAAGGAAAGCTTATGGAGGGGCTTATTTAGGCATGTGCTCCAAGCAAGGCGGGGCGGATATGGTTATCGCCTGGCCGTCAGCGGAAATTGCGGTTATGGGAGGCGAAGGCGCCGCTAATATAATTTTCCGTGACACTTCCCCCGAAGAAAGACAGCAAAAAATAGATGAATATGTGCAGGAATTTTCTACTCCTTATCAAGCGGCGCGCCGGGGATTTGTCGATCAAATCATAGAGCCTATGGACACTCGCCCGGTCATTATTAACGCGCTGAAAACTTTAGCCAGTAAAAGTATTCAATTACCGCCTAAAAAGCACGGCAACATTCCTGTCTGAGTTGAAGCCGGCTTCTTTCTGGGTACTATTTTGGATAAAGAACATGCATTGTGACGCCCCGATAGGAAATTAGAATATTATTATAAATGAAACGGCAGTTGCCTTTATAAGTAACTGCCGTTTATATGTGCGCCCGGCATGGGCGATGACTTGGTGGTGAAAGTCCACTACAGGCTTGGCAGTAGGAACTGTTAGCTGAGGGCAAGGGTGTCCGTCGCGAGGCGGAATCTGAAGGAAGCCGGA
>JAISWS010000204.1 GCA_031270725.1 Syntrophomonadaceae bacterium
GACAATTCTTGGTGACAATGGCGGAGGGGAAACACCCGTTCCCATCCCGAACACGGCAGTTAAGCCTTCCCGCGCCGATGGTACTGCAGGTTTCTGTGGGAGAGCAGGTCGTTGCCAAGGGTTTTTTTTTGCCCCTGCCCTAGGGCCCGGGGCTTTGTTTTTGTTTCTGGAACGCCCCCGCCCCCCTTTGCCTCGCTTTCTGATATAAGTATTTTATAGCCTGCCCTTTGATATAGCCGCACCGTAGGATTGGTTTTTTTATGGGCAGTGATGTTTAACGATCCCCACAATCTCGTATACCGCGTCCTCTGTATTACGACAGAGTAGAAATAGCCAATTCTGGCCTTTCGTCGTCAATATGGCCGTAAGCCGGTATTATTCTTGCCTACGCCGAGCCGGCAATAACACCAGATTGTTCAGCAACAATCGTGCAGCTACCTGCTTTACTAAAATCGTTGATGTATATAAAAAAATGTCCGGATTGTAAGTGGTTTCGCTTTCTCCTTGTATTTTCATGGCAGCCAATGTGGGAATGAATATGCTTGTGGACAACCACGCAAGACAGCTGAAGAGGGAAGCAAATATACGCTACGCTAATGCTGTTGCACAAAAAAATAAAAGATTTAGGAAGGCCGATCAGTTAATAAAATGGAATAGGTTTTAGGCCAACTATAAGGGGATAAGATTATGAAAACAAGTGGATTGTATAAAACTTCCCTCCCCCAAACAATCAGGGTTTTACTGCCATTGCGGAAAAATATCGTGAGACGTCATTGCTTCAAGGTTCAGCCGCTGAAATATTATTGTCATTGTTGGATATTCAACCGAACGAAAACGTATTTGATATTGATTGCGGAACGTTGCGGAACAGGCAACTTGACAAAGAGACTGATATGATATTTCAAAAGGAACGGTTGTCGGCATTGACCCGTCAACGAAAATAATTGAAGAATCAAAAAAACGTTATAGAAATGAAATTGTATTTGAAGTAAACACAGCCGAAAATATAGGATATGAAAATACCTTTGATGTGATATTTTGTAATTCAGCTTTTCAGTGGATAAAAAATCAGGAAATAGCCATCGAAAAATTCCCTATTTCTTTAAAAAACAAGGGCAGAATCGGTATACAAACACCGGCAAAAGAGATATACTGTCCTAATTTGTGGAAGCGGTAAACGAAATCAGCCATTTGGAGCCGATAAAACCCATATTTGTCAAATTTAATATGCCTTGGAATTTTAATGAAACGGCAGAAGAATATGTCGGTTTGTTTAAAAACAAAGGATTTAAAGTGCCATTTTCTCAGATAAAGATTATAGAAACGTATCACAAACCCGAAGAAGTATGTAAGATATTTTGTTCGGGCGCAGTGGCAGGATATTTGAATAAAACCTATTATGACTGTGAATTTGACGAAAATTACACAAAAAACTTTTTTGACAATATTAGAAAAGCATTTGCCAAACAGGCTCAGAATAATGGTAAAGTAAAATTGGTGTTCAATAGGATGTTCTTGAGCGGTATAAAGAAATGAAAAAAAAATTAAAAATTTGTGTTTGTTTCGTTAAATTAAATCTATATCCTGCAAAGCCTTTATCTAGACTGGAAAATGTTACTGCTCGGCAATCGTGATACTGCACCATTCAAGCGGCTTTATGATAAAGTAAGGCATTTGAAGGGCTGCGTGTTTTACGCGGATCATTGGGATGCGTTCTCTAAAGTCCTGCCGCGCGAACGCCATGTAATCGGAAAGGCCCATACGGCATCCATAGAACAGGGCAACAGCAGTACGCGGCACCACTTGGGGCGATTCACCAAGCGGACGAAAGTGGTGTCGAAAAAGGCGGAAATGGTCAATGTCACGCTGAAGCTTTGGCAGGCATTGACTTCCCAAGAGGTTTTCGAACATTATCATAGTTTGGCGTTATCTATCTATATATGAAAACTCTCACATATTTTAACTTAATTATGTCTGATTTTTTTGGCCTGTAGAAAGTTATTTCTTGCCTACACAAAATTTTCCTCAGACTCCATATCATTTCCACTCTATATTGTTTTTCTTTCTGAAAAGATTGCTACTATGTCAAAAAGGTTGTAAAATAGATTAATCGTTGAAATCAAATTTGCCGTGCTAGATGGGGAATTAGCGGTGCCCTGTTACCTGCAACCCGCTATAGCAGGATTGAATTCCTGTTCTGAGGGAATAGTTTTTTAAGGTCGGTCTTGAACAAGTGGCGTTGATAGTTGGGTCCTGTGCAATAGGACGTTTTGAATCGTGTCAGGGCCGGAAGGAAGCAGCACTAAGAAATTTATCTTATGTGCCGCAGGGGAGCCTGAAAGGAGCTAACTATTCAAGCAGCGCTTGGAAAACATTCTCGAAGACAGGTGCACGGCTTTATTATTTAAGCAGGAAATCCTGCTGTTTTTTATATGTGGGCAATATCTGTTCCATGCGCCTTGACGGCATTAAATACATCCGCCGGAATTTTTACCATAACCGGCGCAAAGATATTTTTCGGCTGGGCTACCTGCGGACAAAGTCATCTCGCTGTTGGAAGAAGTGGGAGACTTTTAACGTATGTCTTTTAATGTATATGTTATACTATCCTTAGATTAAAACGTAGGCAAATATTCTGGTACCCTAAAAGGGTATTTGTCCATGGCTAAGAAAAACAGTATATGCCCTCTCTCTTGGGGGACAGGCTAATCCGCTCTGAGCGAACGGATTTAATTGCGGATTAGTATTAGTATTAAAATATAAGTATAGAGTACTAAGTGAATTTTCTCCATGAAACTTTTAGGAGTTGAAGGTATGGCCTATTTAGCTTTGTATAGAACCTGGAGGCCGAGGTTTTTTGCCGATGTGGTCGGACAGGAAAAAACAGTAGCGGCATTGCTTAACGCGGTAAAAGAGAATAAAATGTCGCATGCTTATTTATTTTTCGGCCCACGCGGCACAGGTAAGACCAGCGTCGCCAAAATTGTGGCCAAAGCGGTTAACTGCGAGCATCCGTCGGCGGGAGAACCGTGCAACCAATGTTCTTCCTGCCTGGATATTAACCAGGGCTCATTCATGGACGTTATTGAAATAGACGCGGCGTCCAACCGCGGCATAGATGAAATACGGGCTCTCAGGGAACAAGTGCGCATAGCTCCCGCCCAAGGCAAAGTGAAAGTTTATATAATTGATGAAGCGCATATGCTGACTATGGAAGCGTTTAACGCTTTGCTTAAAACTTTGGAAGAACCGCCTCCATCGGTTATTTTTATTCTGGCTACAACCGAATCGCAGAAAATTCCCGCTACCATATGGTCACGCTGCCAAAGCTATGGTTTTCATCGCCTGACATTGGAGGAAATAGTTGTCAGGCTGAAAGAGGTAGCGGAAGCGCAAAAGGTACTCCTGGAAGCAGACGCCGCCGTATTGATTTCCCAGCGGGCTAATGGAGGGCTGCGGGACGCTTTAAGTATTTTGGATCAAATATTAATTTACCAGACGGGAGAAGTAATCAGCAAGCAAGACGTACTGGACGTTTTAGGAGTAGTGGATGAAAATTTCCTGAACGAGCTATTTACGTCGATACTTATCCGGGATGCGGAAAAAACTTTGTATTTTTTAGCAACGGCTCTGGAGCAGGGAAAAGAAGGGCAGCAACTGGTCCATGATTTAAGCATGTACTTGCGGGATCTGCTTTTATATAATCTGATTGGCAATAAAGCGAAATTTAATATAATTAACGATTTTGAAAACCCTGTTTTGCAGCAGCTGAAAAAAAATCATACATCGCCGCGGCAAATATTATCCGCAATTAAACTATTAATGAATACCGGCGAGAAATTACGTTTCAGCGAAGGGAACAAGTTTCTGCTGGAAATAGCCTTTTTAGAGCTGCTGAATTTTTTTCATTCCGACGATCATGAAGAAAAAAAGGGGGACCAAGCAGCGGCAGTGACGCGGGCTGTTCGGCATAACACGGCTGATGCCGCCGGTGAAGCTGACGCTAAACTGTGGACTGCTATTTTAGCTAAAGTTAAAGAGCAGAAGATCCCTACGCACGCCTTGCTGTCGCAGGGCAGACTGGCGGGCATTAAAGAAGATACCGCTTTTATCGGCTTTCGCAAGGGATATAAATTTCACAAAGAGCGAATGGATGAAAAAGTAAACAAGGATATTCTGGAAAATGTATTAAAACAACTATTAAACCGCGAAATAAAAGCCCGTTTCTTTTTTTTGAGCGATGAGCAAAGCAATGATTATATAATAAACAAAGCTATTGAATTTTTTGGTGAAGATATTATTGAAATAAAAGATTAGGAGGAAAAAAAATGAAATTCAGTCCGGGCGGCGGCAATATGAGCAAAATGATGAAGGAAGCTAAAAAAGTACAGGAACGTATTGTCCAATTGCAGGAAGAATTACAAGAACGTGAACTGGAAGCTTCTGCAGGCGGAGGAGCGGTAACGGTAACCATCAATGGCAAACAGGAAATAAAAAAAATCAGGATAAAACCTGAAGCGGTTGACCCTGAGGACGTGGAAATGCTGGAAGACTTGATTTTGGCAGCGGTAAACGAAGGAATAAAATCCTCTCAGGAAATGGTTTCAGACGAAATGTCGAAAATAACCGGAGGGTTAAATATACCCGGGCTGTAAAAGCCGGTTTTCTAATCCGTAATTCCGTTAAAAGGCGTTTAAATATATTGACCATAAAAAACAGAGAGGTACTGCTTTGCGACTTGCTTTACCACTGGAAAAACTTATAGAACATCTGGCGTTATTACCGGGAATCGGCCCGAAAACCGCCCAAAGGCTGGCACTCTACATTTTGAAATATCCCCGCGCCAATGCTGAAGCGCTGGCGCAAAGTATTATCAATTTGCGGGAGCATGTATTTCCCTGTGAAATATGCGGCTTTTTAACGGACGTTCAACCATGTTCAATATGCCGGGATTCAGAGCGGGACCCTAGTATATTGTGTCTTTTGGAAGAAAGCACCAATGTTATCGCCATTGAGCGCTCGGGATTTAAAGGCCGTTATTATGTTTTAAATCAGCATTTTCAGCTTTTAGGGAGCAACCTGAGCGAGATTGATTTAAATAAATTAAAAACTATACTGTCCGGAGGCGCGGTAAAAGAAGTGATAATGGCGTTAAGCCCTGATATCGAAGGCGATATTCTGGCCCGATATTTAGCGGCGGCCATTTCTGAATTTAAATATTTAAAGTTAACCAGGCTGGCGCACGGATTACCAGTAGGCGGAGATATAGAATTTACCGATGACATCACTTTAAGGAAAGCGATAGAAGGCCGCAAGGAATTTTAGAATAATCGCTTCGTTTCCAGCATATACTTTACATATAAAAAATTTCCATACTGAAAGAAACCGGCTGATTTTAATGAGCTGTTTAAAAAACATAACTAAAAAATGATTTTATTATCAATCCAACTGAGGTGGAATCAATGATATACGCCCCCATTATCGCAGGAGCACTGGTACTTATTGTTTTACTGGCGGTATTTTCTCAGATATTAATGAAACCGGTAAAGTTGATTTGGAAATTGCTGGTGAATTCCGGCATAGGTCTGATATTACTTTTAACGGCTAACTTTATAGGACAATATTTCAGCCTTTCTTTGCCTATCAATATAATCACCGTACTGATTGCGGGTTTTTTAGGCATACCAGGCATTCTGCTTCTGTTCGTGCTGAAATTTATAACCAATTTTATTTAGCGTTCAGGGCTTAACCCCCGCGGCTTTGATAAAGCCGCGGGGGTTTTTATGTGGATAAACGGCTTGCTTTACCTGCAAATATAAATATTCACCCAAAACCACTCTAACATTTTTTAAGAGGGCCTCCAATAACGGGCGGTGTGCGGATTCGTCCCGAACCTTGCCGCGATTCACAGTTGAAAACATAGCTATACCCCCTACGGATATAACAGATCTTCGCTCACCGCTCACGGACTAAGGAGACTGGCGGTATGGCGAAACTTTTCGGCGAAGCAGCACAGCGAAAGGCGCGTCGAAGATGTGCATAACAGATCTTCGCTCACCGCTCACGGACTAAGGAGGCTGGCGGTATGGCGAAGCTTTTCGGCGAAGAAGCACGGTAAAAGGCGCGTCGAAGATGTGCGGCGGGGGTTATTAGAAATTCCCTTTAAAAGAAAAGTATTTGTTTCCAGTTTTATTTCATTTAAAACTGGTTAATATATTGCAAATTAATTTAACGAAATATTATCACACATATTAATTAATATGAGTAATATTTATTAGATTAACATAATTCTTGACGCACATTTATAACTAAACTATACTATAAATAGTTTCTTTAATTAACTTGCTATAATGTCCTACAGGGAGGTGTTTGTCTTTCCTAATAACGGCCAGGACAGAATTGTGGAGGCTTTTGTCGGCGAGTACGCTTCGGGGAAAAGCGAGGCAGCTATCAACAGGGCTTTAGAACTTTTTAGCGCCGGGCAATCAGTTACCTTAGTCGATCTGGATACCGTTGAACCCTTTTACACCATAAGACCCTTAAAAGAGGCTCTTATCGCCAAAGGATTGAACGTCATCAGTTTTTCCCGTTCTGATTCTTTTGGATTGGGCGAAACCGGAGCCATGCTTCATCCCCAAGCCAGATGGACATTGATGCATGAAGGCAGCTTGATTATCGACGTCGGTTACGGCGTTCACGGCATCAGAACTTTGAACTTAATAGAAGGGGCTTATGAATCCCCGGAATTAGAAATCGTCGCGGTAATTAACTCCTGCCGGCCGATGACCAATTCCGTTTCTAAGATTGTGGATTACATTAAGGAACTGGGCAGAATTGACGCTATTGTCGCCAACGCCCATTTAGGGGATGAAACTACTGTAAAAGATGTGATAAACGGCAACATGATTATTACGCGGGCGGCGGATATATTAAATATTCCCGTAAAATACGCAGGCGTAGACGAAAAATTAAGGGACGAAATAAGTAAGATTGATTTAAGCTGGCGGATAAAATATTTTACGCGTTATATGCCGCAAGCCATGTGGTAAGGTAATAACCTAATTCCCTGATTGTATATTTTATACCGGTATTTTTTGGAGGTGTTCAAAATTAATGGAAAAGATTGTTGAAGGGTCAACCAGGGCGTTTTTGACGGGAAATGAAACCATCGCGTGGGCTTCACTGGTTGCCGGGGCCGAATTTATGTTCGGGTATCCCATAACTCCGCAGAATGAAATTATGCATTACTGGACCCGCTTAGCGCCCAAGTACGGACGGGGATTTTTGCAGACCGAAGACGAAATTTCAGCTGGCTTTACCGTGTGCGGCGCTGTTCAGGGAGGTAAAAAAGCTTTCACGGCGACAGCCGGTCCGGGGAACGTACTCATGCAAGAGCCTTTTGGGATGGCGGAAGCCATGCGTCTGCCTATGGTAGCAATTATTCAACAAAGGGGGGGGCCTTCTTCAGGAACCGTTATTTATTCGCAGCAAGAAGTAAATCTTACTACTTTCGGCGGTAACGGCGAAGGCTACCGCATAGTATATTCTACCGCTTCCCATCAGGAATTGTACGATTATACTATTAAAGCTTTTAATACGGCCTGGACATACCGTTTTCCCACCTTCATATTAGGGGACGGATATCAGGCCAAAATGAGGGAACCTCTGGAACTGTACGACCCCCAGGAAAAAGGCATCACTTTAGCTGAAAGTTTTCCTTTAGTGGGCTTGCCGGGAGTTATTGGCGAAAACAGACAACCGCAGCATCTGAACAATATTTACAGCCTGGAAGAGGAGCTATATGAAAAAGTTATGACTTTTTCAGCGGTGTTTGAAAAGATAAGCCCGGAAATTGTGGAGTATGAAGAAGACAGCTGCGAGGGGGCGGATATAATTTTAATATCCCACGGAGTAGTGTCCAGAGCGGCGCGCGACGCCATGCTGATCCTGCGTTCTCAGGGTATAAAAGCAGGTTATTTCCGGCCTGTGACTTTACGCCCTTTCCCTGATGAAGCGCTCAAAAAAGTTATTTTACAAAGTAACGCCAAAAAAGCTTTAATAGCGGAATCTTCCTACGGGCAGCTAACCAGGCTTATCAAGCAGTCTATTTACGGTGAAACAATAAATATAGACACTCTGTATAAGCCGGGCGTAGGCATTGTTGATTATGATATTATAAATAAAGTAAAAAGCATTTTATAATTAAGGAGGATAAAACATTGGCTATCGCACCAGCAACCCCTAAATCATGGTATCTTCCTACCAAACCGCACAAATTTTGTCCCGGCTGCGGCCACGGTATAGTTTTGAAAGCTTTAGGGGAAAACATAGATGAACTGGGGATTCAAAACGATATTATATTTGGCTGTGATATTGGCTGTTCTCTGCTCGCGTGGGATTTTTTCGCCTGCGACAGCACCCAAACCCATCATGGCAGGGTAACTCCGGTTATGGTGGGATTGAAAAGATCCCGTCCCGAGCTTTTAACCGTAGGCTATATGGGCGACGGAGGGGGATATTCCATCGGTTCCCAGCACTTATTAAACGCGGCGGTCAGAAACGAGACCATAACTTTAATCTTAGTGAACAATACTAACTATGGTATGACCGGAGGCCAAATGTCTCCTACCACTTTGCCCGGCCAGGTTACGGAAACCACTCCTTTGGGACGTGACACGGCCATAACCGGCTATCCCACCAAAGGCCCGGAATTTCTGAGTACCCTGACTTCTGACGGAGCGTATATAGCGCGGGCGACGGTTTCCAAATACAAACAGCTTAAAAGATTCATGCGCAACGCTTTGCGTAACCAAATAGAAGGCAACGGTTTTTCTTTTCTGGAAGTGTTAGCGACATGTCCGACCAATTGGCGTACCAACGCGCAACAGACCTGGAATTTTCTTGAAGATGAAATCGAAAAGGAATTTCGTGTCGGAGAGATGAAAACACCTTTTGGAAAGGGGGACAAAGAAGTTGCTGTTGACTAGAATCGCTTTAGCGGGAGAAGGCGGCCAGGGAGTCCAATCCGTCGCGGAAATTATTGCCGAAGCCGCTTTTAATGAAGGAAAGCAAACCATTTATATCCCTAATTTCGGCATAGAACAACGCGGAGGAGTGTCTATCGCCTTTATACAAGTAAGTGACACCCGCATCGGCGCGCCTAAATTTGACAAAGCTGATGTGATAGTTGCTTTAAGTGACCGTTCGATAGCCCGTACCGCCGTTTTTTCAGATAATAATACCCTCTTTGTGTACGATTCGGCTTCCCAGGTAAACCAGGAGGATTTTCCCAAAGAAGCCAGAAAAATCATTGGCATCCCCGCTATAGAAACCGCTAATGACGAATTGCATCCCCGGGTATTCAACATTATCATCATGGGGGCGGTGCTGGGGTTGAGCAAAGTTGTGAGCTTTACGGCCGCCAAAGACGCTTTAGTTTACAAATTAGGACATAAATTCGCCAATGACGCGGATTTAAAAGAGCTTAATTTTAAAGCCCTGGAAATCGGCAGACAACTGGGAGAAAAAGCTTTACAAAAGGAGGGAGAAGTAAATGCTTAAAGAGATGGAAGTAATCTCAGCTTCAATGGAGCGGGCCGTATTTAACATTTTCCCCGCCTACTGCAAAGGCTGCGGTTTATGCACGGAGAAATGTCCGAATAACACCTTGAAATGGTCGGATAAACTGGGCGCTTACGGGACTCCTACCGTAATTCCGCGGGATGAGGACAGTTGTATCGCCTGTATGATTTGCGCTATGGTATGCCCGGACTGCGCTATTGTCATCGAACGAAAAAAACGTACTAAATAATAAATCAAAGCCAGTTTATCCCATCCGGATAGAAAACCAAATCCCGCCGGAGGCCGCGTAAGCCTTGACGGGATTTTATGTTTATACAAGGTTTGGTTTTTTACTCTCTATTTTACTATCTATAAGTATTACCTTTACTATTAGGCGCCCGGGGACAGGCACAATCTCCGGTAAATAGCAGGCAATCCAAAGGCCGTATCCAGTTTTCCACCTAAATGACCTGGCAGATGTGTGCCGTTGGGGGAGAAAAGCCGTGTGCCCCGCCAACGTCATTGCGCCGCAAGTAAAAGCCCTGAAAACGTTCGCTTTGAACATTTTCAGGGCTTCGGTACGTCTTACGCTATTCCACTGCCCTTTATCCGCCGGAGGCCAGTATAAACCGGTGCAGCATAGCCGCTACCTCGGCTCTGGTGGCTTCGCCTCGCGGGTCGAATAAGTTGCCCCCTTCCGGGGACAGGTTCGGTTTGCCGCTTATTATGCCGCCGTTGTAAAGGGCTTGCACGGCGTTTTTCGCGTAGTCCGCTATTTGCGCGTCGTCCGCGAAGGTGACGAACTGTCTGGTTACGGGGAACTGTTTATTGGCGTATCCGGCGTAGCGCATTATTATGGCCGCCAGCTGTTCCCGGGTGATGTTGTCGTCCGGGCCGAATCTGCCGTCGCCGTAGCCTTTTACTATGTTATTGGCCGCCGCCCATTCCACCGCCGTGGTGTAGTAGGCCCCCGC
>JAISWS010000045.1 GCA_031270725.1 Syntrophomonadaceae bacterium
TAATCATACAAAACTCCAATCCGCCTTGAATTCACACTTGTGCTTTTTCAAGTACTATTGTAGTCAATTGTATAGCGGCGCTTTGTGCTTGAATAGGCGTCCCCTTATTTGACGCTTACATAAGGGTTAATTAATTGTGACCGTTCCAGCAAATTCAACCGCAGACAGCCATGAAGCAGATTGCATATTATATCCCTGTAATCCACTGGACGATACTTTTACGCTCGTTACATTGTTATCAATGGTAACATTACCAATTTTCACAGAACCGATTGCAGCGGCAGTTACATTTTGGGTAGTATAAGATGACCCATTACCAAATGTGCCATAAGTCGTTGGAAATAATATGCTCGTACTTTTTACGGTGATCTTCTTATATCTGAATCCACTGTAAAGTTCATCACCTGTCCAGTTTAAATATAGCTCACAACCACTTGAAGAGCCGTTACGGATTACGGCTGCAGAAATTGTGGTTGCGCCTCTTGTTGCTCTTTGTAGAGCGGACTCATTTTCAAGCTCATTCAAATACTGCTGATATTCGGGTGTACTATCAAAGTATACAACTGGCACTTCAATTTCTGTTTCAAGAGAAATTGAAGCTGTTTCCGCAGCGAAAGCTGAAATAGCAGTAAACAAGCAAAGAACAATCGTCAATAAAACAGATATGAATTTTTTCATAGATAGGATTCTCCTTTCAATTCTATCCTGTCGTTAAATTATTTGTCAATATTTACACAAGTCATATAGTCGGCCGACTTTGTGTAGTGTAGCAGACGATGCGGAGCATGTTAAGTAAAACGACTCATATTGCCGGGAAGTGAAAATTGCAAGTTTAATTGCCCACCATATTCGTCGGACTTTAATCCGATTGAAAAAACTTGGGCGAATATGAAACGTGCTTTGGTTGACATTATTCCGTCATGTGAAAATGTTACTGCGGCAGTATATCAATATTTTGAAACTGATACTTGTTAAGTTGAAATACTATATTCATGTCTCTTGTTTTATCAGCCTACCTGCAAAAAATAAATGCTGTTACATTGGCGCCGCCGGGGCTTATTTAGAAGAGAGGAACGGAGAAAAAAGAGCTTAACCGCGGTCCAGATAAGCGAATATAATTGAAGCCCCTTCCCGGAAACGGTAATATAAAGGCAGTAATTTAATCGCGGGAGTGGGGCAGGCCAGGCCGTAACCCTTAAAATGGTATTTTTCAGCTATATATTTGGCCCGGTAAAGATGGAATTCGTTGCTGATTATAATTACCGGGATTTCCGTGCCGGGGGAAATATTCATTATTCCGTTTATTAAAAGGCGTGCGTTGGCTATGTTCTCCCGGGTGCTGGTAGATTGGTCTTCAAGGATCAAACGGGCGGCGCTGATGCCGGCGTTTTCCAAGTAACGGCGCATAGCCTCCGCTTCGCTGATCAGCTCATCGTTCCCCTGGCCTCCGCATAAAACAGCGCTGGCGTCAGGATATGCGAGCAAATAAGCGGCGGCTTTCTCTAAACGGGAATAGAGCGTCGCGGAAGGGCGGTCTCCGTGTAATCCCGCTCCCAGTACCAGTACGGTGTTAACGTTCGGGGGAATGGCGTCGCCTTGTTCGTGGGCGATGATCAAAATTTGCAGATAAACAAAAAATAAAAATCCGGCCGCCAAAATAAATATATAAACTTTTTGCGCTATGCGGGCGGCGTAAGCGCTCCGGTCAAAAAGCCGCAAATATTTAATAGCGTAAAATATAAAAATCAGGACTCCCAAAGTTCTGACAAAATACCCCAAAGAGGCCAGACCGTAAAATGGCCGGCTGATTGTAAAGGCGAACAGGATTAAAATAATCGCGGCAATCATGCCGGACACGTATTTAAAGGCGTATCCGGGGAAATTTTTAAATGGTAAATTCATCCACATACCTCACTCAGTCACAAAAAAAATAAGACGGCGCCGATTTTACAGGCGGCTTCCTAAATATTATACTTTCCCGGAGCAGAAAACTGTCAAGTAAAAAATACGCGAGCGTCACTGCCAGAGGCTGCCAAAGCACTGACGCCGGGCAAATAAAAGCCAGGCCGCTTTTGTTAAGGGAACCCCTAATAGCCCCGCCGCGCGTCTTCGGGCCGAACATGTCACCGTCAGTTATTAGAGGCCCTTTATGGTTATCCGGAGCGGAAGATTTCTGGCGGTTTGCTATGGGAAAAATATTTATCGGGCGCAAGTATGTAATGAAGCTTTTTTGGTATATAATTTATAAAAGATGGGAGGTTAAATTTATGAAACCAGAAGAAATTGGCCGTTTAGTAAAAATTTTACACAATTCACATAATACGGCAGTGGTTACCGGAGCCGGAATAAGTACCGAAGCGGGGATACCTGATTTTCGGGGAAAAGACGGTATTTATACTAAAATGGGAGGCGAAGATAAAGTGATGGCGCTTATCAACATTGACGCTTTCCGCAAAACTCCTGAGAAATTTTATGATTTTCACTGGCAGCGGTTTAGCTATCCCCCTATTGAGCCAAGCAAGGCGCACAAAATTCTGACTAAAATGGAAGAGGATAATTTTATAAAAGGTATCGTGACCCAAAATATCGACGGATTGCATCAAAAAGCCGGCAGTAAAAACGTAGTTCCTATTCATGGAAATTCTAATGAATATGTGTGTACATCCTGCGGTAAAATACACGAACGCGAATATGCCATAACTTTTAAGCCGGGGATTCCGGCCTGTGAGGTATGCGGAAGTGTTCTGAAGCCTAATGTAGTATTGTTTGGCGAGAGCATCAATAATTACAGTGAAGCGGTCGATTTGATAAATAACGCCAAGTGCCTGCTGGTTATAGGGACTTCGCTGACAGTGTATCCGCTGGCGGGGTTTATACAGGATTTTTCCGCCGGCGCGCAGGATTTAGTAATTGTTAACAAAGGGCCGACCCAATTGGACCATGCGGCTTTGCTGAAAGTGGAAATAGGCGACGGAGATACCCTGGGAGATATTTTAGAGATGACGTACCAGGGATTGACGGCGATAACCCGGGACTGACAAATACCGGGATGCTAAGAAGGCAAGTTGACGAAATATTTTTTATAGTGTAAAATACCTAGTGACGCGGGAGTAGCTCAGTGGTAGAGCACCGGCTTCCCAAGCCGGGTGTCGAGGGTTCGAACCCCTTTTCCCGCTCCAATATGGCAGGGGATAAGCGTTAAAGCTATTTTATGTATATAATGTTTTGAGGGAAAGAGGGAAGCGTAGTGCGAAAAATCAGTGGGAAGCATGTAGTTACGGTTATAAAGCCTGCTTTGAAGAGAGAGCAAAACCTTATTAATTGCAGGGAATGCGCGGCGTCGTGCCAATCAGCCTGTAAAACTTCCTGCACGGTCGGCAATCAGGTATGCCGGAACCAGTAAAATATTATATAAAAAATATAATAAACAATTGAAAAAAGACGGCGCTTTTGGTGTTCATAAATCGGCCTGATTATGGGCAAAAAAGCTGCGTACCGATAAAATAACGCTTGGCTTACCCCGAATAATAACTTATTTGCAGCGAATGAGGAGCAAACCGATGGAATTGGAAGGCTATGATTTTTCCGCCCATATTCATTTATTTACTTGCCGCGGGCGCAACTTCCTGTTGGATGTCAACAGCGGCGCCATTCATCTTTTAGACAGGACGGCAGTGGATTTGGTTGATAAAATAATACAAAACAAAGGATTTTCCGGTTTGGTTCTTGACGGTATGCCGTGCGGTTCCGGGGAAATTGAAGAAACTTTGATGGAATTGAAGGCTGCTTCTGACGAAGGCAGCCTGTTTTCGTATCCGGAAAAAATAACGGTTAATTTTCAGCAAATGCATATAAAAGCCCTTTGCTTGAATGTGGCCCATTTGTGTAATATGAATTGCGTATATTGTTTCGCTCACCAGGGCGCTTTTGGAAAGAACAAAGGGCTGATGCCGTGGCTGGTGGCGAAAGCCGCGGTGGATTTTCTGATAACTGCCAGCGCGGATATAAAAAACTTGGAGATAGATTTTTTCGGCGGGGAACCGCTGCTGAACTTTGAAGTGGTGAAACAGACAGTGGCTTACGGAAGAAGTAAAGAGCTAAAGAACGGTAAAAAAATAAATTTTACCCTTACAACTAATGGCGTTTTGCTTAACGATGAGGCGCAGGATTTTATAATTGATAATGATATAAGCGTGATTCTTAGTCTGGACGGCAGACCGGAAATCAATGACGCCAAACGGGTATTGAATAATGGCGAAGGCAGCTATCACAGGATACTGCCCAATTTCCGGAAAATGGTCGCGAAAAAACCGGTCAGTTACTATATCCGGGGGACATATACCCGTGACAACACGGACTTTAGCCGCGATTTAGCGCACATGGCGGAACAGGGCTTTAAGAATATTTCATTGGAGCCGGCTGTCGGCGCGGATTTGGAACTGGCGATTAAGGAGCGGGATTTGCCCGCTGTTTTGGCGGAATATGAAAATTTAACCGGTGTTTTGCTGGAAGCGTACCATAAAGGGCGGGAGATCAGTTTTTTCCATTATAATCTGGATTTGCAGAAAGGACCCTGTCTGGCTAAAAGAAACAGCGGATGCGGCGCGGGAACAGAGTATGCCGCGGTTACTCCGGAAGGGGATATTTATCCCTGCCATCAGTTTATCGGTAAAGATGAGTTTAAAATGGGCAATGTGATTGACAAACGCGTAGATCGCTTATTAAGCGACCGCTTTGCCGGAAGTAATTTAAATAACAAAAGCCGGTGCGAAGCTTGCTGGGCCCGCTATTTTTGTGGGGGAGGCTGCCATGCCAATCATTATTTTACGAACAATGATTTACTGAAGCCGGTGGAAGTCAGTTGCAGTATGCACAAAAAAAGGATTGAACAGGCTATATATCTGGACATTGAGAAAAAATTAACCTGACTTTTTAAAAAAAATGCTGTTTCGGAAGGAAATAAGTTTTTTTCATAGAATTAAGTGTATGAGGTTAGTTGTCTTTAAAAAATTACAATGGAGAGTTTGTTATGTTTACATATTTAATGCGACCAGAACAACGGAGGCTTAGGCTATATTTAAGTATTGCGGTTTTGTTGATTTTGACGGTAATTTGGCTTACAGTGATAAGGACGCCCGCTTATGCGGTATATATTAACGGACATAAAGTTTTTTATACACAAAAATATCAGAATTTCGAAAACGCTTACCAACAAATCCAAGACGAACAATTCAGCAAATACAATAAGTTTTTAGAATTGAAAGATACTATAAACGTTAAAAGGGTTTTTGTTCCGGATACTTTTTTGCTGCCTGGCGAATTAACGGCAGAAGTTCTGGATGAGGCGCTTAATTTTGATTTACAGGCGGTGGCGCTTGTTGTTGACGGCGAAACTATCGCTTACCTGAAAGATGAAGATACCGCGAAACAATTGTTAAAGGAAATTGAGACTCAGTTTGCGAAAGTTGAAGAAGGCGAAACCCTGATTTCGGTCAGCTTTAACGAAGACGTTCAAATAGTAAATGAAGAAATTTCAGCACAGCAGCTGTTTTCCAAAGAAGACGCTTACGCGCTGATTACCATGGGGACTACTACGCCGGAAGAATATACGGTTACTGAAGGGGATTCGTTATGGCTGATAGCCAGAAGAAACGACCTTTATGTAAACGATATAAAACAGGCGAATAACCTGACCGGTGATGATTTATCTTTAGGGCAGAAGCTGGTTCTGACCAAAACCAAACCTTACATAAATGTAGCCGCGCTGGTTGAAGGCGACAGAAACGAGGAAATACCTTTTGACGTTCAGGTTATTACCGATAGCTCTTCCAGCAATGTCCGTGTAAGCCAGGAAGGGGAGCCGGGAGAAAAGCGGGTGGTATACCAGGCCCGTAAAGTCAACGGGCAGGAGGAAAGCCGTACAGTAGTTGAAGAAACCATATTGAAGAATGCCGTGGACAAAATTATGGTAAAAGGTACGCAATTGCAGATAGCTTCCCGTGGTTACGCTCCAGCCGGGCAGTCGGCCGTTAAAGGGTCCGGCAATTTAAACTGGCCGCTTTACGGCACTATTACCCAATATTTTTCCCGCGGGCATTCAGGGCTGGATGTAGCGGTTCCAACAGGAACCGCGATTAAAGCCGCTGACGCTGGCGTTGTTACCAAGGCTTCCTGGGAAGGGAATTATGGCTACATGGTGTCCATAGATCACGGTAACGGTATAGTGACCCGTTACGCCCATTGCTCCAGCCTGAAAGTGAGAGTCGGGCAGAATGTCAGCAGAGGTGAAGTGATTGCGGCTTCAGGCTCGACCGGAAGGAGTACCGGTCCGCATTTGCATTTTGAAGTATTGTCCGGAGGGGTGTTTCTGAACCCCCTGTCAGCTTTAAACTAAATTATTTTTTCGGTTTTATTTTAAAAAAGTCAGGCGGGGCGCTTCCAAAAACAATGTTACGGATGTGATCCCGCTGCTTTGCAATCATCTATAAAGGAAAGCGTATTCCCACGCCTCGAAAGCCCGCGCAGGAGGTAGTATCCGGGATTTTCTGAATCTATTATGGCTTGAGCAGTCCGTATCCGTGTACTAAAATAATGGTGATGGGGCGGGTTCCCGGCGAATGCTCATAGGTTATTCCGCGTTTTACCCTGTTTATTTGCTTTTCCATAGGCGTCTCCCAACATAGTCGCTCCGCGGTTATCCTGCGGGTTTGTTTCGGTTCGGAGCCAGCAGACGCGCCCATCTCTTCTGCCGGTGGCGGTAAAAGGCCGCGCTCCACAGCCGCACAAGTCCGGTAAAGCGTCCCGCGCCGATTTCCACCTCATCGGTATACCGGGTTTGCGATATTCCCTCCGGTTCCAGCGTGATGCAGTGATTCCAGGTGGGAACAAACCGGTTGTTCTCGGCGGTTTGAACGCGGAGTTTCCCGTGATCAAAGATTTGGACCCGTATCGTATGGACGCCGAGCGGTATTATCCCAAAGACCCTCAGGCGGAAGCGGTATGTTTCTCCCGCGCGCCATGTTTCTCCGGACGGTTTCCCGGCGGGAACGAACGCGGCGTACGGCGACGCGATATAACGCAGCGTGTCCATATGCGTGAGCAGCGGCCAGATTTTCTCCGGCGGCGCTTTAAATACCGATGATACTTGGATTGTTTCCGTTCCGGCCATTTGACTTTCCTCCGACACTTTTCCCGCGCTCTTAATTATATATTCCGCTTCAATCATAGCTTATTTACAGTAGCATGAGAAGTACAAACACAAAACTCCTACCGTGCCGTTTTGCGGCGCGCCCGAATTTTTTTTGGCCGCTTGGCGTTCGCCTCCGACGGGCATGACGGTGCATCAGGGCGGCACGACTGTATCTCCGAAAACGGGCACAGCGCCATGACGGGACAGGATACGTGGGAAATCCCGGCGTTCGCGGACGACGTCCCGGAGGAGGGCCAATTCGACTGGGGCGGGTTGTTCGGGAACATCCTCGCCGGTCTCGCGGTCGTCGGCGCAGTGGTGCTTGTCGCGGCGGCGCCGGTGCTGATCGCCGGGGCGGTGGCGGGCGCGGCGGCCGTCGCGGGGAAGCCGGAGGCTTCGTTTACACTAAAAAATTATTTCCTATTATTTTAGTGTAAACGCTTACGTCGCTAAGGCGGCGTCCGACATAGCGCGGGGGAACGTCAACAGTGCCGAGGACTACATGCGCGAGGCGTTCATCAGTACGACCGTGGGGCTGGTCACAGGCGCGATAGGCAACGGGATCAGCGGACTGAAAGCGATGCAGACGCTGAGTAAGGTCGGCAAAGCAATGGCGAACATCGGCGTCGATATGCTGCAGGGCGCGGCGGGGAGCGTTACAAACCAGCTCATGCGCGCGGACTTGTACGGCCAGGACATTGACTGGGGCCATTTCTGGCAGGATGTCGAGATCAGTACGGCCGCGGGCGTGGCGAGCGGAGGCGTCGCCTGCGGCATGAGTGGCGAAATGAAGAATCTTGCCGGAAAAATACTAAGCCAACCATCTCCGGCTGTAAATGCGGTATTGACAAAAGCGATAGCGGGACTGACCGGTTCGGGTACGAACTTTTCGACTCAACTTCTGAATATGGCACTGTTCGACGAAAACGGTAATTTTAGCATTGATCTCAATCGACTTGATATGTCGAATATAAACTGGAATTCAGTAACAACATCTGGTACAATAGCCATAATACAAAGTTTCGTCCAAGACGCTGTGATACAACGGGTACAAGTTCAATCTAAGAACTCCCCAACTCCGCTCGATGATAATGGTCAGCCGAGGGTGTATGAGGAATTGTCAGATAGCAAGGCGAAGGAGATAGCAACTAAATCCATTAAGGGGAATGATGATCCAAAAAGAGCAATGTTGGGTAAATATTACGAAAATGAACCTGCCAGTTACGATTCCAAGGCGCGGAAACATAACAGCCAATACTTTGAAATGGATCAAGCGGAATTCAATAAACTGAAAGATATATATGGAGATGATGGTATATGGAAAATAAACGAGAAATTTTTGGATATTCAAATAGAGTCGGGCAGAAAGATATATTTATCAACTAATCCGGAAGATTTTATAAATACAGATAAATTCTATGGGAAAGAATTGCGGTATCTCCAAGATCACGGCTTCAGTTTTAAAAAAGACTTTTTAAGCGGGTTATATTATGCGACGCAAAGATAATGATTTTCCGGATTCCAATGATGGTTATAGTAAATTACACAAGTTCATCAAGGAAATGTTCGGTGATGACATGAGGTTTGACGGTTATATAACGCCTCCGCCAACGAAATATCTTATGCTGTATCGCTATGTACCCACTAATATGGATCTATATATTGACTCGGACAGATTATATTCGTCGGTAGAAATTTATGATCGGAATATTTCCTCTAAAGATAGGGTCTATTCTGCAAGAAACAGCGTACACGTAATATACAAACAAGTAAAAGGCGAAATATTAGACATACTTGCGTCATACGAAAATCTCAAACAACAAGTCATTGCCGCAAAAGAAATATTGGTGAACAATAATCCCAGATTCTATCCGCGTCGCAAAGGCAATTATGGATTTTTAAACTTGGGCGTACTTAAAGACGATCCGCCTGAGTATTGGGAACAATACTGGGAGGAGCACCCACTCAAGCAAAGCCAAGCATATATTGATATTCGCGGAAAAGCACTCTCGATTACGCCCGGAGAAATGGGCATTACGCTTGCCGATGATCGCCGAATATATGCGGGCATGGTTGACCTCAGTGTACGCGGTATTTTTGTATCGTTGGTTTGCAGGCCTGACGGCAATATACGCCTGTACTATTCAATCGGGCATTTGTACAGCGATCTTGAAAAAAGCCTTGGTCTGCGGCAGACGGCGACGGACTTTTTGTCCGGCGCGGAGCAATGTCTGCCGGGCATGAAGAAAGTTCGTAAAATAAAGGCGGCATGGGGCGTAAATGCGCGTTTTTACATGAAAACTCGCGACTGTATCCGCACAATCGAATATTCTCCGCATTTGAGAAATTCCCGCAAAGAAGCCTGTTTGCTGTATTCGCTGTTTATAAAAACCATGTCTGCGATTGTTGAGTCGCAAACAGAAATTGCAGCTGATTCCGCAGACGGCGAACTGTTAAAGCGTATCGTCAAACTTTCAAAGAATTAATGGATATACCAGGAGGATATATTACAGATGGAGAATTACAAACTATACGATGAAATGCGAAGTAATGCGCTGAAGATTACGCCGGAAGAGATTGGTCTGGTTCTGGATGATGATAAGCAAGTGTATGCAAGCTTAATAGATATGGAGATCAATGGGACTACCGTATCACTGGTCTGTATATTTGACAGCTCGGTCAGCCTATATTACTCCAACGGGCGCATGGACTTAGGGCTTGGCGAGAATCCTGATATCATGCGGGAAGCAACGACATTTTTAATCAATTCCGGGCAGTGCCTTGACAAAATGAAAATTATTGATAAACCGGAATCTATAGAAGGTTCAGACATTCATTTTTATCTTAAAGGACGGAAAGGTATTTATACTGCGGCGTATCGTGTTAATTCCTCAGAGAACAGCAGGGAGTGTCAGTTCCTGTTTTTTCTTCTCCAAAAAGTTTTAAGTGCGATTAGAGAAGAGCAGTTGTCTTAATTGGTATAATAGCACATTAGAATTTATTCATTAACGAACAAAAAGGCGGCGAAGACGCGATGAAAAACCGCACAGACGAAATATGGACAACACTCGGCACATTCATTGAGGAACGAAGCATAGCGGACGTGTTGCTGACGATTTCCCGTTTCGAGGAAAACGCCGGGACGCTCGTGCCGGCTATGCGACGCGCCCTGCTGGAATGCGACGAACAGGCGCGACGATGGCGGCAATCCGGAGAGAAAGGCGAGACGTCGTTCATCGCGCTTTCATTCCTCGACGCGAGCGTACTGACGGA
>JAISWS010000048.1 GCA_031270725.1 Syntrophomonadaceae bacterium
ATCAAATATATCAACGAGTCATACGGTCATGAAGCTGGCGACCGGTACATAGCCGCAGCCGCGAAGATTTTGTGTGAATACGAAAAGGATGGCCTTGTCGCGAGAATCGCCGGAGATGAGTTTGCGGTATACATACATGGATATGAGGGCGAAGCGGATATCAGCGCGATGGAAAAGGAAGTCAGCGCAAAGTTTGCCGGCACAACGGTTGACATTGGCGACCTTGTGAAAATCCGGGCGTCTTTCGGTGTTGCGCTCTATCCACAGGATGCCATTACCGTCGATAATTTGCTGAAATTTGCCGGCCACACAATGTTTGAGGTGAAAAGCAGCAACAGGGGCTCTTTTATGCGGTTCAGCGCCGCTACATACCAGAAAAAAGCCAATTTGTTTGACCGCCAGGAGAAGCTAAACCAGTTGATTGATGGGAAGCAGATCAAGTTTGCGTTTCAGCCAATCTTCCGGCTGGATAATTGTTCGCTTTACGGATACGAGGCATTGATGCGGTCATGCACAGACAGCTTTTCAGGGCCGCTTGACATACTGGCGCTCGCCGAGGCTCAATCCAAGCTGAATCAGTTGGAGAAAGTCACTTTTGAGGTGATGTTTGACTGGCTCGGCAATCATTTATCTCAACTGGAGCACTTAAAGATTTTTTTCAACACAATATCCACACAGTATATGGCCTTGGACAAGCTGGAAAAAATACACCCGCGCTATAAAGAACTATGCAAATATATTGTATTCGAGGTGTTGGAAAATACCGCCGGAAGTGAAAATTTTGTGCGGGAAATCAACGCTTTTCGGCAGCAGTTTGACGCGATGGTCGCCATCGACGATTATGGCTGCGGATACTCCAATGATTTGCGGCTTATCAGCGTGGCTCCGGATATTGTGAAGATAGATCGCTTTCTTATCAAGGGAATTGACAGCGACAAAGATAAGCGGCAGCTACTGCAAAAAATTGTAGGGTATTGCAAGGCCAAAGGGATTGCTACTTTGGCGGAAGGCATTGAGACGCCGGAAGAATTGCAAGCCGTGATACAATTAGGGTTCGTTTACGCGCAAGGATATTATCTTGGGCTGCCGGATTTCCATCTGGCCGAGCTGCCGAACGCGGTGTGGACAACCAATCGGTCAGACGCGGAAGATTGCGCGGGCAAAGAATTAAAATGACAGTGAAAAAACATTATCTTAGGATTTGTTATTTTTTTGTTGTTTGCAAGCACTATTCTAATTAGTTCTTGGATAAATATAGCATTTTAGTTTAACAAATATCAACATTAAAATAATGGTATACAGCTGACGGGAGGCCGCTCACACATTCTTCAAGACTGCTCGTCGCTCAGGCGGCGCTCGTATAAGTCGCGGCTAGCTGTGGCGCGCGGGATATGTATCATATGCGCTTTCCGAACAAGGACATGCCTGGCCTAAGCATGCAGCAACTTCGCGGGAGGGAAGGCGCGCGTTTTTCTTTCGGTGTCTTTTCCATGACAAAGGTCGGAAACGTGAAGATAAACAACAGTTCCTCTATTCCGTCAAGCTATTTTTTCAACGCTTGATAAAGCATAGCCGGAAAAGCTAGTAGCGGCTATGGACAGTTTGCTCCTCTTTTCGATACTGGCAGCGGGATCGTCCCGCACGGTCTTATTTACTACAATTATCGAATACCGGCATATCCTCACCTCCGTGTATTTGTTGCTTAGCTAGAATCTTTGTTGATATCGGCGCTTCTGCCACTCCGAACACATTTGTCAACTTCAGAGATTTTAAAACGCTACGGTTTCCCAATCTTATGGGCCGTGACTTCATATTTTTTAATCCATAAACAAATGATATCTTTGTGAACCTGAATATATTTCGCGATTTTTTCGAGGATTGACCATTTCTCGTTTTCTGCTGGCATAAGCGCAAGTCTTCTTTTATCGGCTAATAATCATATTTACGCCTAAAAATCGAGAATTATATCTAATTTGATATGAATGCGTGTATATACGTGTGTAAAAAAGCAGGGAGCGTGCGCTTTAGCCTGCCGCATGCGGCACCGCATTGCACGTTTGTTCACAAAAAAAGTTCGCAAATCCAACATAAATAAATTTGGTGAATTACTCTGACATAATGCGTCCTCATAAAGCAGGTCAGATAATTCCCCTTTCTTTAAGCTGACTGGCTAAATTGTCTTTTTCGCGTTCATCGTCTACATTAAGCAATACGGCGGTCATATCAGCCGCCAGCGCGACTCTGTAACTGAACTTATTGGACGAACGGTCCCTTTTGCTGTCATTATCGGAAAAGATAAAAACCAGCATCAAAGGTTTTAAAGTGCTTCGTTCGCAAATCAGGTAGTCCACATATTGAGTTTTCAGCCTGTTCTGAAGCTCTATACGATTAGCGGCGGTCTCAGGAATTATCAAAAGCGCGGATAGAGGTATTTTAGGCGCCAGCAAGTAATCATGATCAGTTAATAAATTACTCAGATGATGAAACATTGACAATTCTTTCGCGGTTAATAAATAATCCCGTTTCAATATTTTTATATCGCTGATATTGAAGGATAAGTCGGAAATATCTATAACCTGACCGCTGGAACGGCTTTTGTTTTTAGGAGACTGTCCGTCGTAGGATGGCAGGTTAAACAGCTTTTCCCATAGTTTTTTTAAAAGCATCACAATCAGTATTATTAAAACAATTAGAACCAAAATCGGTCTCAGCAAGGCGTTTCCTCCCTTATACGCAGAAATTGAAGATTAAACTGATTTATTATGATAATTATGATAATATATATACACAATATTAGCACATGATTATTGTTTTTGGTAAATAGCCGCTAAAGAAATTCAGGAGGGCATTTTTTTGTTATACGGAAGCAGCAGGGGGCAAGAGGGGGAATTTACAAGCGCTCAGGTTATAAAGCAAGGAATAGCATCCGACGGCGGGTTGTTTGTGCCGGATCATTTCCCGGTATTAGCGGAAAGCGATTGGGTGCGTTTGCAGAACATGGATTATAAAGAGAGAGCGTTTTTTATACTGAAACTTTACCTGGACGACTACCCTGACCAGGAACTGGCAAAATGCGTTGATCTGGCTTATGATTTTCAGCCGGATGAGTTGCGTGACCCTTCCGGAGCGCTCAAAAACTCATTTGATCATCCGCGGATAGCTCCTTTGCATCAGTTGAGCGACTTATGTTATGTACAGGAACTATGGCACGGGCCGACCGGAGCGTTCAAAGATATGGCCTTGCGGATTTTACCGCGCTTAATGACGGCCAGCATACGTTTAACAGAAGAAAAAAGCCGCATAGTTATTCTGACGGCCACTTCCGGAGATACGGGGAAAGCTGCTTTAGCCGGTTTCCGCGATGTTCCAGGGACCAGTATATTGGTTTATTATCCTAAAAAAGGCGTTTCCAGAATACAGGAGTGGCAAATGATAACTCAACCCGGCCATAATGTTAAAGTAGTGGCGGTAAACGGTAATTTTGACGATACCCAGCGCGGAGTCAAGGACATTTTCGCCGATATTAATTTGACGGAAGAATTAAATAAAAAGCGTTTTAAACTATCTTCCGCTAATTCTATTAACTGGGGCCGTTTAGCGCCGCAGATCGTATATTATATTTCAGCCTACGCTGATTTGTTAAATGATAAAGCGCTGAGTTGGGGAGATAGTATCAATATAGTGGTTCCAACCGGAAATTTCGGTAATATACTGGCGGCTTACTATGCTGGAAAAATGGGGCTTCCAATAAAGAAACTCATTTGCGCGGCCAATTCCAATAATGTACTGACCGATTTTATAAATACTGGACATTACAACCGTAACCGGCCTTTTTATCAAACGATGTCTCCTTCCATGGATATATTGATTTCTTCCAACCTGGAAAGGCTATTATATGAGATAAACGGACGCGACCATGAACGATTAAAATCATGGATGCGGAGTTTAAGTGAAAACGGGGCTTACAGTATTAATGAGGAGTTAAAAAAAACTTTGCGGGAAACATTCTGGTCGGCTTATTGCAATGAAGAGGAAACAGCGTCCGCTATAAAATATGTCTGGGATAAATATAATTATCTGATCGACCCGCACACCGCGGTAGGGTTTAATGTTTATCAGAAATATCGCCGGGCGGCGGGCGATACTGACACGGTTACCCTGCTTATTTCCACGGCCAGCCCTTACAAATTTTCCGGCAGCGTAGCCCAGTCGGTTATGAACATCGATTCTTACGCGACTGATGATGAATTTAAGCTGGCGGCGCGTTTAGAAAAAATAACCAATAAAAAAATTCCCCGTTCTTTACGGGATTTATCAAAATACCCTGTCCTTCATCATGAAACGTGTGAACAGGATAACATGGAGGAACCGCTGCGCAGCTGGCTGAAAATAGTGCCGGATAAGGGCTGACTATATTATGTCATGTCAATTTTATGTTAATTTACCGGTGATGAAAAATTCCATTAATTCACAACCAGGATCGATAAACAGCCCGTCGCGGACGCTTACTTCATCATAAACGCTTCCGGGATTAAATGAAACATTTGTATTGTCAAAGATCATGAACGGCACCGGAGCGCTGCTGTGGGTTTTGGTCGCGACAGGCGTGGGGTGGTCGGGCTGCAGCAATATTTTTAACGCTTTAAATTCTTCTAAACAATTTAAAACCTGCCCTACAACCAGCTGATCAATTTGTTCGATGCTCCATATTTTTTGCTTTAAATTGCCTTGATGTCCGGCTTCATCAGGTGACTCAATGTGCAGATACACGAAATCCTGGCCGCGCCTCAGTTCATCTAAAGCAGCTTTGCATTTGCCGGCAAAGTCGGTTTTTATGCCTCCGGTGGCTCCTTCAACTTTGATTGGCGTCAAGCCGGCGCTGATACCTAAGCCTTTTACCAGATCGACCGCTGCCACTACCGAGCCTTTAAGGTTAAAACGGGCAGTGAAACTTGTTAAATGGGGTTTTCTTCCTTCTCCCCACAGCCATATAGAATTGGCGGGAGCCTGTCCCCGTTCTTTGCGTTTGCTGTTGAGGGGATGCCGCTCAAGTATATCAAAGCTTTTTTTCATGAGAGACAGTAAATCCAAACCGTCTTTTCCTGCCGGCAGATAATTTGCTATCCGTTTATCCGATATATCATGCGGAGGGGTCAAAGTAAGATTTTTCTCATTGGCCCGCGGCCAAATCATAAGATTGCGGTAACTGACGCCGGGATAAAACGCAAAATGGCCTCCGCCCAGTTGCCGATTGACGGTGTCAATTAATTGGGCGGCTTCGTGGTTGCTTATTTCGCCGGCGCTGTAATCGAGCATAGTTTTTTGTTCGTAAGGAAGTTTTTCGGAAAGAGTGACCAGATTGCAACGCACGGCTAAATCTTCGGGGTTCATGGTTATGCCCATACTTACAGCTTCCAAGGGCGAACGCCCGGTATAAAAGCGCCGCGGATCATATCCTAAAACCGATAAATTGGCCACATCGCTGCCGGGAGAAAATCCGGCGGGAATGGTCATCGCCAAGCCTAAAACAGACCTTTGGGCCAGATAATCCATATTAGGCGTCCGCGCAAACTGCAACGGAGTAAGGTTATTTAATTCCCCGACGGGTTCATCAGCCATACCGTCAGTCAAAATAACTAAATATTTCAAAATCGTCAGCTCCTGACTATACAATAAAATCTTATATAAATATACCCGAATATTCAAATTTAAGAAAGTTTATTACAAAATATGTTTATTATAAATTGAATTATACGGATAAATCACGAATATTTCCACAAAAAACACAAGTGTACGGCATATCGGGCATACGGAAAACGCAAAAAGCGAGAGGTTGCGGTTTAGCGTTTCTGCAATTATTATTAAAAATTTACGATAACTATTTAAAAAGTATAATTTTTAAATTTAAGGAAGTGTTTTGGTTGGAAAGAAGTTCAATTTTACTTAACAGCGGCACTAACGAAGTGGAAATAGTTGAATTCGGCATACAGAAAGCGGCTTTGGGAATCAATGTAATAAAAGTAAAAGAAATAATTAATGCCATTGAACCCATATCTATTCCTATGTCTCATCCGTGTTTGGAAGGTATTATACAATTGCGGGGAGATATTATTCCGGTTATTGATTTAGCTAAATTTTTAAATTTCACTCCTTCAGTAAATTTCCATGATGATAAATATATTGTGGCGGAATTTAATCAGAGCATTTATGCTTTCCATGTCCATTCCGTTTCGCGTATCCATCGCCTTTCATGGGATATGATCGAGAAACCTACTGATGTTGCGCAAAACACGCAAAACTGCGTAATAGGGATTGTCCGAATTGAACAGCGAATGATACTGTTGCTGGATTTCGAAAGAATCATGGTGGATATAGCTCCGGAAATGGGAATGCCGGATTTAAGCAGAAAAATTTCCGCTGACGTCATTGCCAGCGACAAAGGATTAGTTATCGCTGAAGATTCACCGATGCTAAGAAAACTGTTATTAGATTATCTTCCTCAAATAGGGTACAACAATTTGACCTTTTTTCAGGACGGACGCGACGCTTGGAAATATTTATCTGAAGTGGCCGACCAATACGGAGCTAATTTTTCCGATAAAGTAAGTATGCTAATCACGGATATAGAAATGCCGCAGATGGACGGGCATTTTTTAACCAAATCCGTAAAACAACATCCGGTTTTAAAGGATTTGCCGGTGGTGATATTTTCATCTCTGATAACAGATACTTTGAAACATAAAGGCGAAACAGTAGGCGCGGACGCACAGGTGAGCAAACCGGAATATGAGAGATTAGGGGAGCTTATAAAGGAATTGTGCTTATGATACAGCTTGCAAACGAATATGGAGGCGACAAATAAAATGCTGCTCACCGAAATATTAAAGAACACCAATTACAGCGACTCGTTATTCTCTGACGCGGAAATAGCCGCGATCAATGGACGCATGACTGTTCGTCAGCTCAAGGGCAAAGAGGCGCCGTACATAACCTGCCTTGTACGCGATAAAGACATTAAGCTCACGCCGGAGGAAGCGGTGCGGCAGTTATACGTTTACCGCCTCATCAACACATACGGTTACGCCAAGAGCAGACTGCAAATGGAGTATCCTGTGAACTTCGGGCGTGAAATTAAACGCGCCGATATTGTTATATCAGCAAAAGACGACCCGCAAGCGGCATATATTATCGTTGAGGTCAAAAAGCCGAAGCTCAAAGATGGGAAAGAACAACTGAAATCATACTGTAACGCTACAGGTGCGCCTATCGCCGTATGGACGAACGGACAGAGTATCTCAGCGTACAATCGCCGCGACCCGAATTATTTTGAGGCAATTACTGATATTCCGGGCGCATCAGAAAAACTGTCTGATGTGCTAAACGAGCGTGTTACATATGACGAACTTAAAAAGCGTGATAAAATAGCCAATGAGCGGCGTTCACTCCGTAGTCTGATTGAGGAAATGGAGGACGAAGTTCTTGCCAACGCAGGAGTTGACAGCTTCGAGGAAGTGTTTAAGCTGTTGTTTTCAAAACTCTACGACGAACTTGCCGCGTCGAACAGCCTGAACTATTACCTCAAATTTCGTAACACCGGCGACACCGATGATGAACTGAAGGATAAGATAGAGAAACTGTTCAAGGCGTCGCGTAAAGAGTGGAAAGGCGTGTTTACAGAAAGCGACAAAATATTGCTCACGCCGTCGCACTTGTCGATTTGCGTATCGACTTTACAGGACGTAAAGCTGTTCAACAACAATCTTGACGTGATTGATGACGCTTTTGAGTATCTTATTAGCAAGACGAGCAAAGGCGAGAAAGGTCAGTATTTCACACCCCGCTATGTTATAGACATGTGCATAAAGATGATGAACCCGCAGGAGGGCGAGAACATAATCGACACGGCAGCAGGTAGTTCCGGCTTTACCGTCCACAGCATTTTCTACGTTTGGCGGCAAATTCGGTTGTCCGAAGGCAAAGACCCCGGCACGGAAGGCTTCACCACCGAAAAACGCAGTAAACGTGAGCTTGATTTCGTGCGTGACCACGTTTTTGCTATTGACTTCGACCCTAAGGCGGTGCGTGTAGCGCGGACGCTTAACCTTATCGCGGGCGACGGGCAGACGAATGTCATTTGTCTGAATACCCTCGACGTTGGGCAATGGAAACAAAAGCGTTCTGATAATGACTGGTTAAAACTCTATAATCCGGGCTTTGAGCGTATGCTTGACGAAACATTCCCTGAAGAAGCGACAGAGGGCGATTACAGTAAATTTAACTTTAACTTGCTTATGGCGAATCCGCCGTTTGCGGGTGACATTAAAGAGGGTACAATTCTCTCGCGCTATGAGTTTGCCAAAAACGACAAGGGCAAAATAAAAAGTTCGGTTGGACGTGATATTCTGTTCATAGAGCGCAATCTGAACTTCCTGAAATCCGGCGGACGAATGGCTATCGTTCTTCCGCAAGGACGTTTCAACAACAGCAGCGACAAACAGATACGCGAATATATTGCCGAACATTGCCGTATTTTAGCGGTTGTTGGCTTACATGGAAACGTTTTCAAACCACACACCGGCACTAAAACCAGCGTATTGTTCGTACAGAAGTGGGACGACAAGCTCTGCCCGAAACGCGACGATTATCCGATTTTTTTCGCGACCATGCAAAAACCGAGCAAGGACAGCGGCGGCGACAAGATTTACGTCAAGGATTTAAACGGCGAACCGCTCCTTGATGGTCACGGACACCTTATCGTAGACCACGACCTTTTCAATCATGACGGACTGACTCGTGACGGCATCGCTGAAGCCTTTGCGGAGTTTGCCAAAAAGGAGCGATTAAGTTTTTTTTAGGTAGCCCTTTCAACGAGCAACGATATAAGGACTTGTTGGAGGGGCTGGAAGTGAGCGAAATTCTATTAAGTGATTTGAAAACAGAAAACCGAACTTTTAGAATGGACAGCAATTTCTTTAATAAAAGAATCTATTGCCTTGATTTAAAAATAAAAAGAAAACCTCATTTTTTTCTGCAAGAAAAAGAAATCGTAAGTGGTCCATTTGGTTCTACATTGACAAGTAATGCATATTTAAGTTGTGGAATACCTTTTATTAGGATTGAAAATATCAAGGGGGGATTTTGTATAAATCCCTCTGACTTGATATACATATCAGAGGAAAATAACGAATTACTAAGAAATAGTCAATTATTTGTAGATGATTTGATTTTATCAAAGGTAGGTAATTCTATTGGTTTTTACTCTCGTGTTGATGAATCTATTGGGAAGTGTAATATTAGCGAAAATAATCTTGGAATAAAACTAAATAATTACAGTACAGATTTAAAACATTATATATTAACTTATTTGAATACTAAAATCGGATATGATTTAACTATAAGAAGAATAAGTGGGAATGCACAACCTAAGCTAAATGTTTTTGATGTTTCAGAAATTCCTATTCCAATATTTGATAACGATTTCTATAAACAAATAAGTAAAAGAATTCTGTCTTCAAAAGAATCAAAAGAACAATCCCAACAACTTTACCGTCAAGCCGAAGAACTGCTTTTGGAAACAATAGGATTAAAAGATTTCCAACCCTCGCAGGAAAACAAAAACATAAAGAGTTTTTCGGAATCGTTTCTGGCAACGGGACGGTTGGATGCGGAGTATTATCAACCGAAATATGAGGATTATTTGCAGTTGATACGAAATTATTCTAATGGATTCGAACCATTGCAAGATGTTTGCAATTTAAAAGACAGCAATTTTACTCCTGAAGATAATGTAGAGTATAAGTACATAGAGCTTTCAGACATAGGAAAGTCGGGAGATATTACAAGTTGTACGATTGCGCAAGGCGTTGAATTACCAACGCGGGCAAGACGTGCTGTAAATACGCATGACGTCATTATTTCGTCCATTGA
>JAISWS010000080.1 GCA_031270725.1 Syntrophomonadaceae bacterium
TATGAATCTGCGGCGAAAGGCTGTGTCCGGCCGGATGCCCTATAACCGCCAAAAGTTCCGCTGCTCCGCCTGTGAGCGGTTTATTCATTGGCCATTTCCTCCCGCTCGGAGAAATAACCCATAGCGGCGCGGTAGCCGTAAAAGCCCAGCCCGCTTATCTGTCCCACACAAGCCGGCGCTGTCACTGACACTTTCCGAAATTCTTCCCGCGCGGCTATATTTGATAAATGTACTTCCAGAACGTCGATATCTACCGCTTTGATAGCGTCCAGGATAGCGTAGCTATAATGAGTATACGCGCCCGGATTTATGATAATCCCGTCATAGGAAGCTGAAGCGCTTTGCAGCGCGTCAATTATTTCCCCTTCGCTGTTGGATTGGCGTATATCGGCCTCTATACGCAGCAGCTCAGCCGTTTTTTTTATATATTCAGTCAAAGCGGCGTAGCTTTTCCGCCCGTACACTTCCGGTTCGCGCGAACCCAGCAGGTTTAAGTTAGGACCGTTTATAACCAGCACTTTCATAATAAATTTCACATACCTTTCTGGCGGCGTCTTCAATGGTTCCGTCGTTGGCAACGGAATAACCGCCGGTTTTTTCATACAACAAATGCCTTTCCTCGTAAAGGCGCCGGAGATTTTTCATGTCTTCCAGCAGGGGGCGCGTTCCCGGTTTGATGGTGGAAGCGATAGAACCGAGCTCTCTTTTTACATAAATCACCACCGAATTGCGGCGGATCGCGTCCGCGTTGCGCAGCACCGCCCCTCCCCCCACCGCGAACACTATCCCGTTCAGTTTGGATAAGCGGCCAATACACGCCGTTTCTTTCAGGCGAAAATATTCTTCGCCTTTAATATTGAAAATTTGGGCGACGCTCATCTGTTCTTCCGTTTCGATTTCACTGTCGCAGTCATACCACGGGAGCCGCAATAATTTGGCCACCCGTTTGGAAATAGTCGTTTTCCCGCTGCCCGGCATTCCTATAAAAACGAGGTTCTTTAATTTCCTTTGTCCGGCGGTTTTCATTTGCCGGCCGCGGTGGGGTAACAACCCAAAACTTCAAAATAACTGCTTTGCGCCGCCGCTTGCCGCAGGGCGTCTTTCATGTCTTCCGACATTATATTGCCTTGCAAATCAGCAAAAAAACGATATTTATTATCCGCCGCCGGTCTTGATTCGATGCGGGAAATGTTAATGCCGCTCAGCATAAAGCATTGCAGTACCGAGCACAGCGCGCCGCTCTGATGTACAGTGGAGAAAGTTATGCTGGTGGTCGCGCAGTTTTCGTCATAAACCGGCTCGGCGGCGATAGCTATGAACCGGGTTTTATTGTGCGGATTATCCATTATATCAGGAACCAGCACCGAAAGCCCGTAAACTTCCGCCGCCTTTCCGGAGCCTATCGCCGCGCTGCGTTTTTCATTTTCCCTCGCTACCAGCTGAGCGGCGTAAGCGGTGTTCCTGCAGGCGGTCAAATCCCAGTTTTTATTTTTTAAAAAGCGTCTGCTTTGTTTAAAACCTTCCGGATGAGAAAATATTTCGCGAATATCCGTTAATTCCGCCCCTTTTATCGCCAGCAGACACTGAGCGATAGGGATCCAGATTTCGCCTACGATAAAACAGGAATATTTTCTCAGCAAATCGTAAACTTCACCGATAGCTCCGGTCTGCGAGTTCTCTATCGGCAATACCCCATAATCAGCCCGGCCTTTTTTTATCGCTTCGAAAACATCGGCAAAGTCCTCGCAGGGATTATAGGAGGCTTCCTTGAATAATTCCTGGGCGCTGTGATGGCTCCAGGCTCCCGGCACCCCCTGATAAGCTACGGATACGCCGGTAGTTTTCATGGCGGCCGGTTTTGATAATTCTATCGGGTCTACCAGCATTAATTCCTGCCGCTGTTTCATTTTAGAAAAAGCAATCAGGGTTTTCATAAACGCCAACATTTCCGCCTGATTCTTTTCACAGGCCGCCAGCCTGGCCAGATTCAAAACATATTGCTCTCTTACTTCATCTTCTATGGCTAGATTGCCTTCCGCTTTCACTTGGGCGATACTTTCGCTGATTTTCATTCTGTCAGCGAACAGCGCTTGCATTTGTTTATCGACAATGTCTATTTCCCTTCGTAAAGACTCCAGTTTTTCTTTGATTTCCATACTGCTTTCCTCCCTGATATAAAGTAATCCGCCGTCTATTCCGCCGGATATAAAACGTCGCGGACTTTTTGGATTTTAACCATCAGACGCTGAAAAATTTGCGGGGTTATGGATTGAGCGCCGTCGCAGAGCGCGGCTTCCGGACGGTTGTGGACTTCTATGATAAGCCCGTCACATCCTGCCGCTACCGCCGCTAAAGCCATCGGCTCCACCAGATGCCAGTAGCCGGTGGCGTGAGACGGATCAATCATTACCGGCAAATGGGTTTTAGCCTTGAGTACCGGTATGGCTGAAAGATCTAAAGTATTGCGGGTGGAGGTTTCAAAAGTGCGAATTCCCCGCTCACATAAAATTATTTGCGCCGAACCGCTTACTAAAAGGTATTCCGCCGCCATGAGCAGTTCTTCAATGGTAGCTGACAATCCCCGCTTCAGTAACACCGGCTTTCCCAATTCACCTACCTGTCTCAGTAAGGAAAAGTTTTGCATGTTTCTGGCGCCGATTTGAATTATATCCACGTCCTGCGCGAAAACGTCCAGGTACTCAGGGGACATAATCTCGGTAACTACAGGCAATCCGGTTTTTTGGCGGGCTATTTTCAGTAACTCCAGACCGTCCAGGCCCAGACCGTTGAAAGCGTAAGGAGACGTCCGCGGTTTGAAAGCGCCGCCGCGCATGAACACGGCGCCGGAAGCCTTTACGTCTCTGGCTATGGTGAGGATTTGGTCTTCGCTTTCAACCGAACATGGTCCGGCGATAACCGCGAAATTCCCGCCGCCTATTTTTCTCCCGTCAACCTCCACTATGGTGTCGGCGGGGTGAAATTTCCGGCCGGCCAGTTTATAAGATTCCTGCACCCGCATTATACGCTCCACACAAGGAAAAGCCATAATAGAATCCTCAAAAATATGCGACGTATCGCCGGCCATTCCTATCATGCGCGTAGAAGCTCCGACTATATCCTGGATAATAATGCCTTTTTCCTCCAGTACTTTGTAAATAGGGCCGGTTTCTTCTTTTGTCGTTCCCGGTTTTAATATTATAATCATAGTTTCGCTCCCTCTTTAAATTTATCCAACAGACAATCCCACAGGCACAAAGCCAGACCCGCCTCAGCCACCGGCGCCGCCCTCGGTACTATACAAGGGTCGTGCCGGCCTTTAAAAGCTGTTTTTACCGTTTCTCCCTTTACTATGTCCACAGTAGTCTGCTCCCGGCCGATGGTCGGCGTCGGCTTGACAACAATCCTGAACACCAGCGGCTGCCCGTTGGATAGCCCCCCGTTAATGCCTCCGCTGTGATTGCTCAGAAAAGCGGGCCTCTGTTCGTCCATGTAAAGCTGATCATTTGCTTCGCTGCCCCTTTTATCCGCTAAAGCAAAGCCGTCTCCGAATTCTATCCCTTTTACAGCGGGAATGGAAAACATCATAGCGGAAATAACGCTTTCCAAAGACGCGAAAAAAGGTTCTCCTAACCCGATTGGTATCCCCAGAGCCGCACATTCTATAATTCCGCCCAGGGAGTCCTTATCCGCTTTGGCTTGTAAAATAGCTTTTTGCATAGCCACGGCCGCTTTTTCGTCATAAACCGGAAATTCCCGCCGGGACACTTCCATTATATTTTCTATAGGCATAAAAGCGTCTTTGACGCCGCCGACATTAATAATTCTGGCTCCGGCCATTATACCCCGCTCCCGCAGGATTTGTCCGGCTAAAGAACCGGCCAGCACCAGCGGGGCCGTTAAACGGCCGGAAAAATGCCCTCCGCCGCGATAGTCCGCATTCCCCCTGTACTTGTAATAAGCGGTAAAATCAGCGTGACCGGGCCGAATAAGGTTAGGGGTGTAATCGCCGCCGCGCTGACCTTGATTTTTGATCACGGCGCACAGAGGGGTTCCGGTAGCTTTACCCTGAAAAAAACCGGACAAAATTTCCCATTCATCGCTTTCTTCGCGCGGAGTGGACCAGGGATTATTACCGGGGGCGCGTCTTTTCATATTCCGCGCGACTTCAGCCCAGTCAGGCGCGAATCCCGGCGGCAGTCCGTCCAGCACCATGCCGACAGCGGAACCGTGCGATTCCCCAAAAACAGACAGCCGGATATTTTTTCCCCAAACGTTACTCATTTTAAGCCCTCCCTGGGAGTTTTTTCAAAATCCCGCCAAAACTCAGGATAAGATTTTCCCACGCAATTACTGTTTTTTACGCAAACGGCGCTTTCGCTGCGGATAGCCGCCACCGCTCCCATCATAGCTATCCTGTGGTCGTTAAAACTTTCCATTTCCCCGCCCCGCAAGGCCGGTACACCGTTTATAAGCAAGGAATCTCCTTCGATGCGCACACGGCCGCCTAAGCTGTTCAAAGCCTCCGTTACGGCTTGAAGGCGGTCACTTTCCTTCATCCTTAATCTGGCGGCGTTAATTATCCGGCTGGTTCCTTCGCAAAAAGAAAACAAGGCCGCCAGAGGAGGAACTAAATCAGGAATATCGGAAACATCCACCACCTGCGGCAATAAATTCCTTCCGTGAACTATCAGGCCGCCTTCCGGAGTGGTTTCTATCAAAGCTCCGCTGTTTTCCAGAATATTAATTATTTTTCGGTCGCCTTGCCGGGATTTTTTATTCAGGCCCCTTACTTCGCATTCGCGGCCTAGCGCTCCGGCCACCAGAAAAAAAGCCGCTTGCGAGTAATCTCCTTCAATGGTGGTTTCAGCGGGCCTGTAAGCCTGACCGCCGGTAATAGCAAACTTTTCATATCCGTGGTTATCCACCGGCACCCCGAATTTTTCCATCATATCCAAAGTAAGGCCTACGTATGAAGCCGATTGTAAAGGAGTGGTCAGTTGTATTTCGCTGTTGCCGCGTAACAAAGGCAGGGCCAGCAATAATCCGGAAACGTATTGAGAGCTTATATCGCCCGGAAGCTCGTAACTGCCGTGCTGTAAATTTCCTTTTAAGGTCAGCGTATTTTCACTCCAGGAAGATAAAACTCCATGTTGGGCTAACACTTGCAGATAGGGAGCTAAAGGGCGCCGCATTAAACGGCCCTGGCCGGTAAAACTAATTTCATTTCGCAGCTGTGACGTTATCGGCATCAGCAAGCGCAACGTCGTGCCGGATTCACCGCAATTCAACACCTGGGCGCGGCTTTCCTTCAGGCCGCCTTTTATGGTTAACGAGCGTGCCGCGCGCGTGATTTTACAGCCCAGATTTTCCATACAAGAAATGGTAGCTTCAATGTCCCGCGAAAAGGCTACGTTGTCGATTTTACTTTCCCCCGCCGCCGCTCCGGCGCAGATAACGGCCCGGTGCGACATGCTTTTTGAAGGCGGCGCGGAGATAACTCCGCTGGGAAAAAGCTCAACAATCTTATCGGCATTCATAGTTTATGTGCTCCTCTCTGAATATTCGCATCAAGTCCTCCAAAAGGACTTTCTTTATAATTGGTTCGCCCATTTTGCGCAACAGCACCAGAGAAATGCCGCCGCTGAAATTCTTCTTGTCGTTCAGCGTCAAGGGAATTATTTGCTCCCAGTCATCTTCCAAGCGATGGTTTAACCCGAATTTTTCCATAAGCCGCAGCAATTTTTGTTCGGTGCCTTCCTCGGATATTTCCAGCAGCGCGCCGGCTCGCGCCGCCAGCGCCATCCCTATCGCTACCGCTTCTCCGTGATTGTAACGCGAATAAGCGTGGTATTTTTCCAGGGCGTGTCCGAAAGTGTGTCCGAAGTTGAGCATCATGCGCACCGAATAGTCTTTTTCATCCTGTTCCACATACTCCGCTTTGCATTTGCAACATAAATAAATGATCTGTTCCAGGTGTTCATTCAGGCTGAAATGGTTTTCCAAAATGGACAAAAGCTCATATTGTCCTAACGCGGCATATTTAATGACTTCGGCCATGCCCGCGTTCCATTCGCGCGCCGTCAGGGTAGACAGGACGTCAGGGTCGATTATTACCTGTTTAGGCTGATAAAAGCTGCCGATCAGGTTCTTTCCTTCTTCCATGTTGATGGCTACTTTGCCGCCCACGCTGGCGTCTACCTGAGCCAGTAAGGTGGTAGGAATTTGTATAAAAGGCACTCCCCGCATGTAAGTAGAAGCGGCAAAGCCAGCCAAATCGCCGATGACGCCTCCTCCTAAAGCTATAATGGGATCATTGCGGGTCAGGCCGGTCTGATAAAAAGTTTTGAACAGGGATTCCAGTGTCCGCATAGATTTGTTATTTTCGCCCGGAGGCAAAGCCAGATGGGTAAAATCAACTCCCTGCTCCGTCAAAGCCTGCCCTAAAGCGCCGCCGTACAGTTCCCAGACGGTAGTGTCGGAAACGACAACAGCCTTGTTATGAGGGCAAAAGTTTTTGAGCTCAATCTTCTTTTGAGTTAATATTCCTTTGCCAATCAAAATCATATAGGAGCGGCCCGGGATTTCTATAAATAATTCAATCATTTTAAACTCCTTTTTTACAGCGTTTCCCGATTTTATAAAACAACAAAGCGGTGAAATTCTTTTATGAATCTCACCGCTTTGCTTTTATGTGAATAAAATTTTTTCTAATGTTTCGCCGAGGGGCAAGAGCCATAATCGCTATGAAATTGTCCGCACGTAAAATAGCCAAAGCTGCTAAAGCTTTGGTAAAGCCAATAATACGCATTTTGCGGACTTGCTTTATGAGACATAACGCACCTCGATAATTTACTTATTTTGTACTGTAACACTGTCAGCAAATATTGTCAATAAAATTTAATAAAAATTTTTATTCAGACGCTTATTAAGGCACAAAAAGCTTAAAATCCTGTTGCAGCCGGGGAAAAACGGGACGTATACAATATAACGCCGCAGGCGTAATTAAACAGTTGACAAACTTTTCGTAGCTTAATATAATTACAAAAAATTAAATATTATTTTAAACCGTTGAAGTGGAAGTAAAAACATTCATGCACTCACAGAGAGCCGGAGACGCTGGAAATCCGGCAGAACGCAGCTTGTTAAATGGGCCACGGAGGGCGCGGTCAAAGGCTTAAAGCCGAGTATTCCGCGACGTTCAGGGCATACGTAAGTTGCCAGGGATATGATAGTATTCCTTAAAGTAATGGAAACGGGCGTTTCCAGGACAAGGTGGCGCGGGTGATTTAACTAATCCGTCCTTGATATATCAGGGACGGATTTTTGCTTAGGGGAGTTTCTAATGTATCTTCGGCCCGAATCCGCGAACCGTTAGTTATTATAGCCCCCTCTTAATTAAAATAATATTTACCTATACGAAAATAATGAGGAAGTGTTTTTTATGTACAAACCCGATTTTATTCAGCTTCAATTTTTGCGGGCGGAATATAAAACTATCCCGGTATCCAAAACTATGGATTCTATCGTGAGAACGCCGGTGGAAACTTTTAAGATTCTGAAAAATTTAAGCCGCCAGTGTTTTATTTTGGAAAGTATGGAGGATTCCGCCGAAAAAGGACGGTATACTTTTTTAGGGTACGATCCGCAATTGGAAATAACTTGCAGTAACGGCCGTCTGCGAATAAGAAACGGCGCGGAGATTAATGTCAAAACCAGCGAACCCGCTAAATTTATAAAGCAAATCATAGACGACAACCGCAGCCCGGCTTTTCCTCATCTGCCGCCTTTTGCCGGCGGGCTGGTCGGATATTTTTCCTATGATTATATTAAATACAGCGAGCCGGGATTAAAGCTGGATGCTGAAGACCAGGAAAATTTTAAAGACGTAGACCTTATGCTGTTTAATAAACTGATTGCTTATGATAATTTAAAAAACCAAATTATTTTAGTAGTCAATATAAAAACAGACGCTTTGGAAGAAAATTACAACCGCGCCGTCAGCGAGCTTGATTATATGCAAAGGCTGATTGAAGAAGGGATTCCGGCTAAAATTCCTCCGCTGCAATTAAAATCTCCTTTTCAAGGCTTATTTGATGAGGAAAATTATTGCCGGATGGTAGAAAAAGCTAAACAGCACATAAAGGAAGGCGATATTTTTCAAGTGGTTTTGTCCAATCGCCTAGAAGCATGCGCCGAAGGCAGTTTGTTCGATACGTACCGTCTGCTGCGTAAACTGAACCCGTCTCCTTATATGTTTTATTTCAGCAGCGATGATTTGGAAATAGCCGGCGCTTCACCTGAAACTCTGGTTAAACTGAGGGACGGGGTTCTGCGTACCTTTCCTTTAGCCGGCACCAGGCCCCGCGGCCAGACGGAAGCTGAAGACCTGAGTTTAGAAAAAGAATTGCTGAATGATCAGAAAGAATTGGCTGAACATAATATGCTGGTGGATTTAGGCCGCAATGACCTGGGCAGGATCAGCGAGTTTTCCTCCGTAAAAGTGGTCAGATATTTATCCGTAGAACGCTTTTCTCATGTGATGCACATAGGCTCAGAAGTGGAAGGGCGGATAAAAGCGGGTAAATCAGCGCTGGACGCTATAGAAGCCGTGCTTCCGGCCGGCACTTTATCCGGAGCCCCTAAAATACGCGCCTGTGAAATCATCAATGCTTTGGAAAATAATAAAAGGGGGATTTACGGCGGTGCTGTCGGATATATCAGCTTATCCGGCAATATGGACACTTGCATTGCTATCCGCATCGCCTTTAAGAAAAACGGAAAAGTTTTTGTACGTTCCGGCGCCGGTATTGTAGCCGACAGTATCCCGCGAAGAGAATTCCAGGAGTGCCGCGATAAAACGCGGGCGGTCATAAATGCGCTGACAGCGGCGGAAGGAGGATTAAAAGATGATTTTGTTGATTGATAATTATGACAGTTTTTCTTACAATCTCTATCAGCTTATTGGTTCCATTGATACAGATATTGTGGTAGTTCGTAACGATGAGCTGTCCGTCGGAGAAATAGAGCGGCTGCGCCCTGAAAAGATAGTTATGTCGCCTGGACCGGGCCGGCCGGAAAACGCCGGAGTTTGCTTGGAAATTTCACGCTGTCTGGCGGGGCGTATTCCCATACTGGGAGTATGCCTGGGGCATCAGGCCGTATGTCAGGCTTACGGCGCGGTCATAGGGTACGCGAAAACTTTGACGCACGGCAAAGCGTGCCCTGTAAAGTTAGATGGAAACAGCCGCCTGTTCGCTGATTTGCCCGCCATGATTCTGGGCGGCAGATATCACTCTCTGGCTGCCGTCGAATCCACCATGCCCCAAGAATTAAAAATAACCGCCCGTGCTGAGGACGGCGAAATAATGGCCGTAGAACATGTTCACTATAAATTATACGGTCTCCAGTTCCATCCGGAGTCTATACTAACCCCTATGGGGGCAAAGATAATAACTAATTTTTTAAATATCTGAAAAATTATTCCAGTTTTTCCATAATGGCAATAACGGCGGCGAGTATATAAAAAAATCATTCGCTGCGCAAGGCGTCAATAGGTTTAAGGCGGCTGGCTTTTCTGGCCGGGGTCCATCCGAACACAATCCCGACCAGAGCGGAAAATCCTAATCCCAGCGCGATAGCCGAAGGCGAAAGGGCAAATTTAGTATCCATAGCGGCAGCCGCTATATACGATATCAGCAACCCGAATAAAGCGCCGAACAGTCCTCCCAGCAAGGATAACAAAACGGCTTCAATAACGAATTGATATTGTATCTGCCTTGGTTCCGCTCCTAAAGCTTTTCTTAAGCCTATTTCGGTAGTTCTTTCCGTGACGGAAACCAGCATCATATTCATAATGCCAACTCCGCCTACCAGCAAAGCGATAGACGCGATACCGGTCAGCATGGCCGTAAGCATACTCTGCATTTCCTGCATACTGGATAAAATACTTTCAAAATTAAGAATGTTAAAGCTATCCTCCGTATAATTAAACGCGGCGTTTAAAACATTTTCTATTTCATAATTGGCGATTTCAGTATCGTTGGCATCATAAAGGTAAATCTCAATATTCATTATGTTAGCCATGTCGCTAAGCCGCAGGGCGTTTTTATAAGGAATTTTAACCCGGCCCGTGTTTTGACGGAAAAAGTTCGTTTCACTTTCCATTAAGCCTACAACCGTGTAATTTTGCCCGCCGAGGTACATTTGTTTATTGATGGGGTTTTCGCCCCAAAATAATTCATCGGCGATATTTTCATCGATTATACATACGTTGCTGTATCCTGATGACATATCGTAAACATTCAGCGGCCGGCCCTGAATAATCGTGTCCTGATTATTTTCAAAATATATTTCATTATTTCCCTCGACGTTTATATCCTCGAATATTTTACTGCCGCGCGCCGCGGTCGAACTTAAAGAAACGGTGGGGGAAACGCCGGAAACATATTCTATGGCGCTCAGATCGGCGATATCGTTTTCATTTAAGCCCGCTTTTAAAGCCGTACCGTAAGCTTGTACGGTTACTTTTCCCGCGCCCATTTCACTGAAACGGTCGATTACTTCGCCGGTTACTCCCTGCACTACGGTAATTAAGGCGATAATGGAAGTAACTCCGATCATAATGCCTAACATGGTCAAAAAAGAACGCATTTTGTTGCCTATTATATTGTCCAGCGCCATCATCAAAATTTCTTTAAGCAATATTTAATCCACCTTCCGACACGATCCCGTCGATAATGTTAACTACCCGTTTAGCTTGTTTCGCAATGCCGGAATCATGGGTTATCATGATGATAGTCCGTCCCTGGACGTTTATTTCATGAAATAGCTCCAACACCTGCATACCGGTTTTTTGGTCTAAAGCTCCGGTCGGTTCGTCCGCCAGCAGTATGGTAGGGTTATTAATCAGCGCGCGGGCTATGGCGACCCGCTGCTGCTGTCCTCCGGAAAGCTGATTGGGAAAATGGGCTGACCGGTCGGAAAGCCCCACCTGTTCCAGCATCGCTTCAGCCATAATCCGCCGTTCCTTTTGTTTGTAGCCGGCGTATATTAAGGGCAGCTCAACGTTTCGTAAAGCTGTTTGTCTCGCCAGCAGATGAAAAGACTGAAATATAAAACCAATTTCCATATTTCTTATCCGGGCCATGGTCTTTTCGTTCTGATCCTGAATCTTTCTCCCCGCCAAAAAATATTCCCCGCTGGTCGGGGTGTCCAGGCAACCTATTATATTCATAAGAGTTGATTTGCCTGAGCCGGAAGGCCCTAATACAGCTATAAACTCCCCTTGCTTGATTTGCAGATATATTTCTTTCAATACTTGGATCTCTTGTTCGGCTATTTGGTAATTTTTCACGATTTTTACCATATCGACAACGATTTCGGACATAATTCGTCCTCCTAAATATTAAGATAAAACCGGACGGAATACAGATGGACTGTTACCATTAAAATCAGCCGCCTACGCGTACGCGTACATTCTGAGGCCCTCCTCCTCCCGGCCCCCCGACGCCCGGCCCTACGGAACTGCCCTCCGTATCTGTCGTGGGTATGTTGTCAGCGGCAAAAAATACGGTTTCCCCTTCGCTCAGCCCTTCTGTTATTTCGACCAGCATGCCGTTATTAATACCTACTGTAACCGAACGGTTCTGCAAAACGCCCGCCTGATCCTTGACCCTGACATAAGCGCTCCTGTCTTCTCCGGTATTTACCGCCCGCAGAGGAATAGCCACAACATTTTCAGCAAATTCCTTAACTATTCTTATTTCCAACGACAGGCCCACTTTTAAAGCGTCGTTTTTTTCCAGTAAAATAGTGGCTGGGAAATAGGAAACACCGTTAGTTACGGTAGCGTTTTCCGCTACTTTGTCCACTGTTCCGCTGACATTTACGTTTGAAGCGTTTAAAAACGCCTGTACTTTCTGGCCTTTGGTTACGGAAGCCAAGCCGTATTCGTCCACTTTGATTTCCACTTTCAGACTGTCATAATCTATAATTTGCATTATTTGAGTACCCATAGTTATCTGTTCGTTTACTTCCACGAAAATTTCCGTTACCGTACCGGAAATATCAGCGTAAATTTTACTGTCCCGCAGTTGGGTTTCCAAATTGGCTAAAGAGGCTTTGGACTGCTGCAACTGAGCCTGCGCCGTCCTAGCGTCCTGAGCCAAAGTGGTTTCCAGCATGGAATGTTCCTGCCGCGCGGTATTCAGCTGCATGGCGGCGGTTTCGAGAGCGTTTTGCGCGTCAACCAGTTCGTTTTGGGTGCTGGCGCCGCTTTCAAATAACTGCTTAACCTGATTAAGGGTGGTTTCCGCTTTAGTGTAATTCAATTCCGCTGTTTTTAAAGCGTTGTCAGCCTGCAAAGTTTTTTCCATTTTGGCGGAGCCGATGGCTTTTTCATAGTTTATCTGAGCAATTTCCACATTGGCTCTGGATTGAGTAATATTAGCCTCTAAAGTATCGTTTTTAAATTCCACCAGTATATCTCCCGCTTTAACCAGGGCGCCTTCCGTTACATAGAATTTTTGCACCGGCTGGGAACCGGTGGATAATACGGTCTGGTTTTTATTGGCTTCTATATTGCCGGTAAAATTGTAATATGTAGCAATAGTTTGGCGCACGGCCTGAGCTTCCGATAATATTTCCTTTTTTCCCGTCAGGAAATAAGCAACGGCAATTGCCGCTAATATCACAACAGCGATTATGATAATAATCTTTTTGCGTTTGGTAAAACGGCTTAATTTGATTGGGCGTGACTGCTCCGTCAAAAGGTACCCCCCTTAAAATTTAAATTCTGACTGATTACAAATAGTATGGACAATTGAAACAACTATTTAAATTATATACATTATACAATATAATCCGGTTTCGTGTTTAACCTTATGGAACAGGCTTTTTACCGTTACTTTTATTGTTATGGAAGTAAAAGCGGCAAACCGGCAGTTTAGGATTTTTCACTTTATAATTACTATGAAATATTTATGTGATGATAAATTGAAGTAATTATGTTTTTTTTATGAATTTTTCTTCCGGCTTTCAAAATGACGGCTAAATAAAAAAAGCAAATAAAAAAAGGATAGAGCAAATAATATTCTATCCCTTTATTGGCAGATATGTATTTTTTTTACAAGCTAAAGGTCATCCCGGTCTTCCAGATATTTTTCCAGCTTTCTTTTTACTCTTTGCAGGGCGTTATCGATTGACTTTACATGTCTTTTCAGTTCTACCGCAATTTCCTGATAGGATTTGCCTTCCAGATAAGCCATCAACACTTTCCATTCCAGGGAAGACAATATTTCTCCCATCTTTTTCTCAATAAAGATGAATTCTTCGCGGCTGATTATTATTTCTTCAGGGTTGGTAATTTTAGTAGTAGATAATATATCAATGAGGGTACGATCCGATTCTTCATCGTAGATGGGTTTATTTAAAGAAACATATGAATTTAACGGAATATGTTTTTGCCGGGTAGCGGTTTTGATGGCGGTAATAATTTGCCTGGTTATGCACAACTCGGCAAAGGCCCTGAACGAAGTCAGCTTGTCCAGTTTATAATCGCGGATAGCTTTGAACAAGCCAATCATACCTTCCTGAATTATATCTTCCTTATCCGCTCCGATCAGAAAGTAAGACCTGGCTTTAGCGCGAACAAAATTTTTGTATTTATCCACCAAAAACTCCACCGCAGTTTGATCGCCTTCTTGCGCTGTTTCCACTATATTTTCGTCTGTCATCTCCGCATAGGTAATAAAAACTTGTTTAACAGCAAGAGAAGTTGGCATTAAATCGCCTCCATTAGCCGACATTTATTCGCAAACGCTAAAATTCCATATTAATCCTTAATATAAATTATTATATCAACAACCTGAGCAACCGTCAACTGTACAACCCCGCAAGTTGACATTATTTTTTGTTATTCTTTAGTCCGTATATCTCTGCTTCTGCGGATTTCATACATAACCAAACCCGCTGCTACAGACACATTTAATGATGTTATGTTCCCCTTCATGGGTATATTAACGCAAAAATCACAGTTTTTCTTTACTAAATTTCTTATTCCTTTACCTTCATTACCCACCACTAAAGCCACCGCTTCCGGCCATTCCGCCTGAAAATAATTTTTCTTTGCCTCCATATCAGCGCCTATTATCCATACCATTTGTTTTTTCAGATAATCAATGACCTGGGATAAATTGGTTTCCAGGGCAATTAACATATGTTCCGCCGCTCCGGCGGAAACCTTACGCACGGTTTCAGTTACCGGACAAGAGCCGTGCTTGGGAATTATAACGCCGTGAACTCCTGCGCATTCAGCGGTTCTGATAATCGAACCGAAATTTTGCGGATCCTCAATGCCGTCCAGGATCAAAATAAACGGAGGTTCGTTTTTTTCAGCGGCGCGGCGCAGTATATCTTCGGTATCCGCATAATCAAAAGTGTCTACCTGAGCTATGACCCCTTGATGGTTGCCGTCTTTGTAATTTTGATCCAATTCCGTTTTCGAAACAAACTTAACATAAATGCCGCGGCGCTTTGCTTCTTCCAGCAAGTCCCGCAGGCGTCCGCCGCGATGCCCTTCCTGAATCAGGATACGATAAATTTTACGTTTATTTTTTAAGGCTTCCATGACGCTGTTTATACCAGCCAGTTTATCTTTCATCGCTTTCCCTCGCTATGTTCCGTTAGTCCGCTTATAATGGGTTAAATAAAATATCAGTTTCGATAACTTCCGCGTAATCGGCGGGGGAGAACCTGTTATCATAGCCAATATCAGCGAACAAATAGGGCAGTTTTTTCTGAAAATACAGCAGTAACGGAATAGAAATTTGACGCATCTGAGGATGAGCCGCCCTGTCACAGCGAAGCTGGAAAAAATGCCGCCATGAGCGCATGTTATAAGTAACCGCGATTTCTGTTTTTAAAGAATTAGGCAAAACCGAGCGGGCTTCCTGGGCGGGACATCCCGCGGCCAAAAGTTTCATATAAGCGGTTTCCGCTTCCTGACAGGCGTTTAGCCAGGTTTTATAAGCGGCCGCATTATTTTCCCAGAAAAAAGGCTCAATAACGCTTATCTCGTTGCCGAATTTATCACGGTCATAACGGCAATAGCGGGTAGATTCCTGAGAATAAGCGCCGATCCTGTGCCGCACTATTTCATGAGAAATGCCGCGATCCACTATGAGCAGCACGGTAGCCTTTTCATGTTCGATAATGGATTCGTGACCTATGGCGATTTTATCCTTTAAAAAATCGCCTTTGGCTCCGGACGTCATTTTATCTTCCGATTTGTAACATACTCTCGCGTAGCGCTCCAGTCGGGTGGTCATGGCCTCTCCTAATTCTGAGGCGTATATCAGCGCCCTTGGTTTTTGTATGATCATAGCCGCTCCTCCCATAAATTAAATATAAAACACGTGCAATTCATCCGTACGCTTTCCGTAATCTGACAATATACGCAACGGACAGCGGAAAACGGCCTGCGATAAACACGCGTATGAATGTATAAAATTATTATTACATTTTCTGTTAATTACCTTCCGCATGCTGCAGGATTTTTTTGACCAGGCCATTTAAGCGTTCTTCATTGCCCTGCAGATATAAATATCCCAGCAACGCCTCAAATCCTGTACTCAGGCTGTATTCGGCAGGATCGGCGTTTTTAGGGACGGTTCCTTTGGCGTTGCGCCCCCGTTTAACAATATCCTGTTCTTTTTCGGTCAGCAAAGGAAAAATGTATCTGACTATACAGGCCTGGCTCTTGGCTTGTACTAACTCCACCGTAGATAAATGCAGGTTGTGAATTTTATTATTACCCGCGCAAACCATATGGGTGCGCACCATCAGCTCAAAAACCGCGTCGCCGATATACGCGAGCACAACCGGCGAATACTCCCGAAGCAGGTTTTCATTCAACCGTTCATTAATCAATCATTTTCCACCTGCTTCCCTGTTTGGTATCTTCAATAATGATTCCGTTGGTTAGTAATTCCTGTCTGACAGCGTCCGCCCATTGATAATTTTTATTTTGCTTCATATTATCCCGCAGTTTTAATATTTCCGTTATCAATAAGTCTAAATCGGGCGGGTTTTCATATTTCAGCCGGCTTCCGTCAGAAGTATCTTCTATAATCACGCCAATCACGCCGTTTTTTCGCAACAAATCCCTGATGGCGTCGGATATTTGAAAAAATTTTTCCCCGCAGGCCCGTTTCCCGAGTTCGGATAAAGCGTTCAGTAGTTTCTCCGGTTTGTCATCAGTTGTTGCCGGGCTGGTATTTTCCAGTAAGCCGAGGATATTTCCCAACAAGTCTCTCAGTAATGATAAAACGGCGGCGGCTGTTAGCCTGGAAGCTATGCCCAGCCGGTCTCCGCCGGCTACGAATACGTTTAATTCCCTGATTATTTCAAATAAAAACCCGATAGCTTTAGCGGTGTTAAAGTCATCGTCCATGGCTTCAATGAATTTTCCCCGCAAATCATCAATCTTTTTCACGAATAAGCCATACTCTTCGAAACTAAGCTCCCGCCTTAAACAGGGAAACTCCGCAGGATACCGGCCGGACAGTATTTTTTCACATATTTGGCCGTCTTTTAAAAGCAGCTCTCGCCATGACGCAAGCCGTTCGCTTAAACAGTGGGAGCCGTTTACGGGTAAGCTTAAATAAACGTCAGCGTTTTCTACAAATTCTTCCGCCAAAAGGCAGGTGGTTTTAATACGCCGCAAAGCTTTTTTTGCTTCTTCCAGTTTACCGTCATCAAAATCCAAAGGACTGCGGTAATGGGTGCTGATCAGATAAAACCGCACTACTTCGGGAGAGTATTTTTTTAAAATATCCCGCAAAATGAAAAAATTATCCAGTGATTTTGACATTTTTTCATTACTTACCGTAATAAAACCGTTATGCAGCCAATATTTAACGAATTTTTCCCCGGTTAAAGCTTCAGCCTGGGCTATTTCGTTTTCATGATGGGGAAAAATCAGATCCTGGCCTCCGCCATGGATATCGATGGTATTTCCCAAATA
>JAISWS010000146.1 GCA_031270725.1 Syntrophomonadaceae bacterium
TAGAGTGGAAAGAGAACGGGTTCGCGGGCGCCAGACGGAAATGCTGCAAAATATAATTAATGACCGTAATACGGAAAAAGCTGCCCGTGAAGCCGCGTCAACGCGGCTTATGAATATAAGCGCGGACATGGAGAAAGAGATGAAGGCGGAAAATCTGGTAAAATCGCTGGGATTTTCAGATTGCGTGGTTATCAGCCAGGCAGGTTTCATGAACGTCATACTGCAAAGCGAAAGCGTTAATGAAGATGAGGAAAAGGAGATAAAAAATATATTGGGGACAGAAAGCGGCGGGAAAATAAAAGTAACGGCCGTTAAGCCCCGTTAAATACGCGGCGGAAAAGAATAAATCAGCCCGTTTGTGTATAAATATGACTGAAGCGGGTTGAAAAATGAAAATGCGCGCGACGGCAATTTTATATTTCATATTTCATGTTCGGAAAAGCGTATGAATTATCATAAACGGCCGGACATATACCCGGAAGATAATGTAAAACACTACGGAGTTCAGATTACTGTATTGGAGGTGCCTTATGAGCGGCGGCAAGAAGGAAATAATCAGCCAGGCGTTGGGAGATTTACTGGAAGTACCGCGCGATGTGGCGCTGGATCTAGCCAGAGTTACCATAATCGGGAGAAATGAAATACTGATAGAAAACCACCGCGGGGTGATGGAGTACGGGCTGCGGAGGATAAGGATCAGCTTAAGCCGCGGATACATGGAGATTGTTGGCGAAGGGCTGGAGCTGAAAGCCCTGATGAGCGAAGAGATAAAAATAATCGGCATGATCAATGTGGTTGAGTATATTGAATAGCTGAGGCGGATACGGAAAATTTGCGGCGAAAGGCGGGAGTTTGTGGCTGAATGGTTTGAGTATCTGGGCGGAATGATAACGGTCAGAATTGAAGGCGAATATGTGGAAAAGGTCTTGAACATGGCTATGTCGAGAGGGCTTTATATCAGTGATGTCCGCAAGATTGAAGGAGGCGTTTTGTTAAAGGTGCGCGGCAGCGGTTTTGAGGCACTGAAAACGATTTGCGCCGAAAACGGGTACGAGTATAGTATAGTCGCTCAGAGAGGGGCGCCTTTTGTAAAAAGAGCCTTTCGCCGGAGAATGGGATTTTTAGTAGGCGCGGCGGTTTTTGTCTCAGCTGTTTATATACTTTCTTCTTTTATCTGGTTTGTGGATGTGCGGGGAAATAATTTGCTTTCCGATCAAGTAATTATTGACGCCGCGGCTCGGTATGGAGTGTCTAAAGGAGCTAATAAAAGCGGTTTTGACCGTATTGAAGCTGAAAATGCCATGATACGCGACATCAGCCAGCTGTCTTATGTTAAAATTAGCGTTAAAGGGGTAAACGCCAGTATCGAAGTAGTGGAGAAAACGCTGTCTTCGCCGGAAATTACCGCTCCCTGTAATATTGTAGCCGCCGCTGACGGGGTAATTGACGATATACTGGTTCTGATGGGGCGGCAAAATGTCCGGACGGGGCAAGCGGTAGTCAAAGGAGATATTTTGATATCGGGCATGGTTTATTCCCAAGCCGACCCTTACGGGTCGGAGGAGACGGAAAATCTTTTACAGCCCCGTGCCGTACGGGCCAGGGGTTTTGTAAAAGCCAGAGTGTGGCGTGAAAGTTACGGGGAATGCCGGCTTAAAAATGACAAATTAGTATTGGCCGGAGAAAAAAGAGTTAAGCACAGCCTGCTTTTTCCGTGGACGAAAAACCCGGCCGAACAAGCCGGACAAATGGAGCATAGTTTTCCGATCAGCGTTATGGAGAAAAGGGAAAAAACTCTGCCTACTCCCTGGGGAAACTTTGTTTGGGTGACTGTGACTGAACAGGAACAAAGAGTGGAAACAGAAGAATTAACAGAGGAAGCGGCGGCCGGAATAGCTGCGGAATCAGCGCTGAAATCATTGCGTGATACTTACGGAAATGATTTGAATATGGATAATTCCCGGAGCCAAATTATATCTTCTCCCAGCGATTCCATTATAAGAGTCAGGGTTTCGGTTGAAAATATTGAAGAGATAGGGACGCCTCAGTTAATTAACCAGGGCGTCTGAGCGATAAAGTAAGTGATAAACCGGCAGTTTCAAGCCCGGCAAACGCCGCTTATCCGCTGTAAAGAGTTTGCTTTATTTTTGGCCTTTGCTGAAAATCTAAGCGGTAAGCGATGAACCCTGAAATATCGCGAGCTTATATCTATACTGGCAATATTGCTACTTATGAAAATCCGCGATACCGTTAACGTAACCGAACGGGAGTTGCCGGACGCACCCTTACCTAGTTCAACAACTCCCGCGGTTCTCATACAACTGGTAAGATATTCCTTTAATTTAGGCCAAATCACCTACAAACGAAATCACTCTCCCAAATGAACGTAATGCATTGCGTTTAGTCTTATGATATAATAGCTGGCAGAAGAGTATTGCTGGGAGGACTGTGATTGGAAAACATTGAGAGCAAGATTGTTATTGCCGATAATGATCTCGCGGCTATTTTTTTTGGTAATGAGGATGGGAATTTCCGTTATTTAAGGTCTGTGGTTCCGGCTGAAATATTTGCCCGCGGCGGTGAAATAACCATCAAGGGAGATAAAAACGAAGTTTCTTTCGCGACGAATCTGGTCAACCGTTTGATAGAGAGAGTGGCTGTGGAACACAGCTTGAATATCAATGATATTAATTATATCACCGGATTGACGGAACAGGGCGATAAGAGCAGGCACCAGGACATAGTTTCAGATACTATACTGAACTCAGCCGGAGGAAAGCCCATTAAGGCCAGAACTTTAGGGCAGAAACGCTATATACAAGCTATGCGGAAAGATGATGTGGTGTTCGGCATCGGGCCGGCTGGAACCGGAAAGACCTATCTGGCAGTAGTGATGGCGGTATTAGCGCTTAAAAACCGCGCGGCGCAAAGGATTGTGCTGGTGCGTCCGGCGGTGGAAGCCGGAGAAAAGCTGGGTTTTTTGCCGGGAGATTTTATAGAAAAGATAAATCCGTATCTTCGCCCCCTTTATGACGGATTGTTTGATATATTAGGGGTTGAGCAGACTCAGCGTTATCTGGACAAAAATATTATTGAAATAGCTCCTTTGGCTTATATGCGGGGGCGTACCTTAAACGACGCGTTCATTATATTGGACGAAGCCCAGAATACTACCCCCCAGCAGATGAAGATGTTCCTTACCCGTTTGGGATTCGGCTCCAAGGCGGTTATAACCGGCGATATTACCCAGGTTGATTTGCCCAGAGAAGAATTTTCAGGGTTAATAGAAATACAGAGGATATTAAGCGCGATTCCCGGAGTGTCTTTTGAGTATTTGACCAAAGAAGATGTGGTCAGGCATCCCTTGGTACAGAAAATAATAAACGCTTATGAGGCTTATGAAGATAAGAAGCAGGGTAATATTTAGAACGCAAATATTAAATAGGAGCATAGATTTATGCCTGATTTTTTAAAAAATCTGTTTGACGGACTGAAAAAAATTTTCGGAAGAACCAACAGTAAGCTTTTTATCGGAGCGGTAGTTTTTTTTGCCCTTAGTTTTTTTATTGTGATAAAAGGAACCAGCCCCGGATATATGGCCTTGAAAGTGGATGAGGTGGCTCCGAGCAATATTCAGTCCAGTACCACCGCGGTAGTATATGATGAGATACAAACCGAAGAGCTTAGAAAACAAGCGGCGGAACGGGTGCAGAAAGTTTATAACAAAGATCAGGCGGCTATTGAAGATTCCGCTAATTTTGTAAACTTGTTTTTTGAAGATATGTTTGCTATCTTAGCCTATCCGGAAACTGAACGCGAGGGTGCTTTAGCCGGGCTTTTCGACCAGCTCCTTAAAGAGCCGGCGCAAAGAGCTAACGCCAGTAAAGAGGATTTGGCGGGGTATTGGCAGGGACAAACCGTGGAAGAAGTCCAACAGATACAGACGTTGCTGGCAGGATTAGTGCAGGGAATTATGGAAGATACAATTACCGAAGAGAAGCTGCCTTCAGTTAACGAACAAGCCGCTTTGCAGATTAGTTATCTGAATTTCCCGCAGCCGGAACTTGACACTATGCAATACATTTTGGTAAACGCTACCAGACCCAACTTGATTTTCAATCAGGAAGCTACCGATGAAGAAATACGGAAAGCGGTAGAAGCCGTTCCGGAAGTGACGAAAACCGTAAAAGCGGGTGAAATTATTGTGCGGGAAGGCGATAGGGTAACTCCGGAACAGATCAGTATTTTGGAACAGATGGGATATTTGCGCAGCAATAGTTTCCCTTATACGATAGTGGGACTGGCTTTATTCGTGCTGCTTACCATGTGGCTGGGCTTCAAATATATGCAGCGTTACTATAAAGACAGCGAAACTTATGAACGCAGTATTTTATTGATGGAATTGGTTTTCCTTTTCATCCTTATTTTAACATTTTTTATTTTTATGATAAAAATAAGCGATCAGCCCAGGATTAGTGATTTGATAGGATTTGTAGCGCCGGTTGCCGCCGGAACCATGCTGATAACTATTTTACTGGATTATCGCCTGGCTTTATTCTGGTGCTTCTTAATGTCGGTTTTTGTGGGAGTATTAAGCGACAGCAACCAGCTTTATTATGCTATCGTTTCTTTCGTAGGCGGAACCATCGGTGTTTTTAAAGTACACTATATCAGCCAGACTTCGGATTTGGCTAAAGCGGGCCTTTATGTCGCTTTAGGAAATGTAATAACAATAATTATTGTTTTGATGATTTCAGGAAATCTGGAGTTGACAGTTATAGCCGCGGGAGTCGTCATAGGAGCTATAAACGGCATATTTTCAGCAGTCCTTATGATAGGTACTTTGCCGTTTTTGGAAACGGTTTTTGGCATAACCAGCATGATGAAGCTGCTGGAGCTTTCTAATCCGAATCATTCTGTTTTAAGAAGGCTGCTGATGGAAGCGCCGGGGACTTATCACCATAGTTTAATGGTGGGCAATTTGGCTGAAGCGACGGCTGGGGCTGTCGGGGCTGACGCTATGCTGGTCAGGGCCGGAGCTTATTATCATGATATAGGAAAATTGAGGCGGCCGGAATATTTTATTGAAAATCAAAATAACTTCGGGAACCCTCATGAGAACATGGCGCCGGTTCTGTCATCTTTGATTGTTACATCACACGTCCGTGATGGGGTGGAAATGGCTAAAGAAGCTAAATTGCCGCAGTCCATAATCGACTTTATTGAGCAGCATCATGGGACCAGTTTACTCAAGTTCTTTTATAATAAAGCTCTGAAAAATCAGGAAGACAAAATGATTATAAGTGAAGAGGGGTTCCATTATGAAGGACCCAAACCAAAGAAAAAAGAGACGGCTTTGGTAATGCTTGCGGATGCGGTTGAAGCCAGTGTCAGGTCTTTGCCTGAGCCTAGTTCGGACGCTATCAGAAAGATGGTCAAGTCCATTGTAAATGACAAACTGCAGGAAGGACAGCTAAGCGACAGCGATTTAACCTTTAAGGATTTGGATATTATTATTGACTCGTTTTGCCATGTATTGGAAGGCATTTACCATAAAAGAATCGCTTATCCGGATATGGTAGTAAAAGAATTTGAACAGAGGATAGAAAAACATGGAGGTTTTGGTAACCAATAATCAAAACAGTGTCGTTTACGAAAAAACGTTCGAAAATATCGCGGTCAAAGCAATTAATGCGGCGGCTCTCGCGTGTAACGCGGAGGAGCCGGGTGAAGTGGGAGTTATGCTTACTGACAATGCGTATATACGGGAATTAAACCGCGTATATCGGGGGCGTGATTATCCCACTGACGTTTTGTCTTTCGCGATGAATGAAAAAGGCGAAGACGAGCCGGATTTCGAGCCGCCGGAACAGATTAATATTTTAGGGGATATCGTCATATCCCTGGAAAAGGCGCTTGAACAGGGCGGGGAATATGGGCACGGGATAAAGAGGGAACTGGGATATTTAATCGTACACGGCTTTTTACATTTAATGGGATATGACCATAAAACGGAAGCGCAGAAGCAGCTCATGAGACAAATAGAAGAAAAGGTTTTGACGGAGCTTAATTTGGAAAGGTAATGGCAAGTGATCAATCTTCTGAACAGTTTCCGGTGTGCCGGGGCTGGAATTATCTATTGCTTAAAAAATGAAAGAAATATGAGAATACATGGCGCGGCTACTGTTTTAGCGGTAACGTTAGGCTTTATATGCCGGCTGCGAGCGCTTCAGTGGGGATTGCTTTTTATTACTATTACGGTGGTCTTGGTAGCGGAAATAATCAACACGGCTATTGAAAAAACAGTTGATTTGAATACGACTGATTTTAATCCGCTGGCGAAAACCGCTAAAAACGTCGCCGCCGGAGCGGTTTTGGCGGCAGCTTTTAATTCCATTATAATGGGCGTTATCATTTTTGGCCCGTATGTGCTGAGTTTTATCAGGAGATGAATATGATGAACACGGAAAATTTGATGCGGCAAGCCCGGGAAGCTCAGAAAAACGCTTATGCCCCATATTCAGGATTTAAAGTGGGAGCGGCTTTGCTGACCTGCAAGGGCTTGGTATATCGCGGCGCTAATGTGGAAAACTCTTCTTTTGGGTTAACGGTATGCGCTGAAAGGATTGCTGTTTTTAAAGGAGTCAACGCCGGCGAGAGTGATTTTAAAGCGCTAGCGGTCGCGGCTTCAGGCAGCGGCCTGATATATCCTTGCGGAGCCTGTTTGCAGGTTCTGGCCGAGTTTACAAGCGAGCTTGCGATATATTTGGCTGAAGGCAGGGAAGGGTTCCGTTGCTTTTCCTTGAATGATCTTTTGCCGCTCAGGTTTTCATTAAACCAATAGGGGGATTATAAATGAAATCGGGATTTGTAAGTATTATAGGCCGGCCCAACGTTGGCAAATCAACTTTGTTAAACGGTATTATCGGAGAGAAAATAGCTATTGTAACTGATAAGCCTCAAACGACCCGCAATAGAATCCAGGGGATTTATAACAGTAAAGCCGGTCAGATAATTTTTGTGGATACGCCGGGGGTGCATAAGCCTAAACATTTACTGGGCGAGTATATGGCGCAGGTATTTTCCAGAACCGTAAACGAAACGGACATTATTTATTATGTTATTGATGTCACCAGGTCTCTGGGTAATGGGGAGAAATTTATCCTGGAGATTTTGCGGAAAGCGAAAGTGCCGGTTTTCCTTATTATGAATAAAATAGATCTGGCGGAACCTGCCCATATAGAAGAATTGCTTAAAGAATACCGCGGTTTTATGAATTTCGCCGAAGTACACCCTGTCGCTGCCGCACTGGGGTTGAATACAGACCTGGTTCTGGAGAAAACTTTCGCTTATCTGCCGGAGGGACCTAAGTATTATCCGGAAGAAAACATAAGCGACCAATCCGTGTCGTTTCTGGTCTCAGAATTGATTCGTGAAAAAGCGCTGTTATTAACCCATGATGAGGTTCCGCATTCTTTGGCGGTGGGCATTGAGGATTTTACGCGCAGAGAGAATGATAAATTATATGTAAGAGCTGTTATTTACACGGAGCGCGGTTCCCAAAAAGGAATTATTATCGGTAAAAACGGAAGTATGCTGAAAAAAATAGGTGAACAGTCCCGCGCCGACATTGAACAATTAATGGATTGTCCGGTTTATCTGGATTTATGGGTTAAAGAAAAACATAACTGGCGCGACAATAGCGAGTATCTTTCCCGGATGGGATACCGTATTTGATAAGGCCGCGCTTGGCGTATATTTTGAAAATGCTTTGAAGGAGACGGCAGATGTATTATAACAGCCGGGCAGTTATTATTAAAAGCGTTGATTACGCGGAAAACGATAAAATATTGACGGTTTTTACAGAAGCTGAAGGTAAAGTGAAAGCGGTCGCCAAAGGAGTGAAAAAAGCCGGAAGCTCTTTGCGGATTTGTGTGCAGCCGTTTTGCCATTCTTTTTTACACTTTCGCCGCGGCAAAGACATGGAGCAAATTACGCAGGGTAAGCTGCTGGACTTTTACGGTGAGGTTCGGGATGACATAAACTGCGCCCTGCAAGCGATGTATATAATGGAAATTCTGGATCACGCGGTCATGCTGAAAGACCCTCATCCGGAACTTTATGAAAATTTGCTGAAAGTTTTGGCGCTTTTAAACGGCCGGGGCTACAATCCGTTATTTATACGTTATTTTGAGATACAGCTGCTGATAGTTTTAGGTTACGCTCCGACATGGGATCGCTGCGTGGCCTGTGGGCGGAAAAAAACCGGCAGTACTCATTTTAATATCGAAGGCGGCGGTATGGTATGTGGAAATTGCCGGGCGGGTTTTAACAATACGTTTATCTTATCGGAAGAAAGCCTGGGGATTTTGCGTTTACTGTCTAAAACCGCCGTACCGGTTCTGGCGAGAATAAAAGCAAGCGAGGCTGCTTTACGGCAGCTGGAGAACTTTTTGGAAAAATATATGCAATATCATCTGGGAAAAGATTTTAAAATGAAAAATACCATAAAAAATTTGCAAAAAATAATACCAATGTGAGAAGATAGATTTAACACTGTAGGCTGGGTAATAAACTATTCAGGAATAAAAACGAAAACAGCGATGAAAAATAAAAGAAAAAGACTGTTCCTGAAAACATAGGGCCGGAAAGCGGATAGGGTTACTTTTATCGTGCGCTTTGGAGCTGACGGAAGAAGGATTTTCAGGTTAGCAAAACCTGTTACTTGAGGTGGGCTGTGCCAATCAGGGCGAAAACGCGGGTAGACCCCGTCCCTGTCTTAAGGGATGGGTTTTTTATGTATGAGGGAGAAAGGAGTATAGCGATGAATTTTCAGGAAGTTATATTGCGTCTGCAAAAATTTTGGGGAGACAAAGGCTGCATAATACAGCAGCCTTATGATATCGAAAAAGGAGCGGGAACTATGAATCCGGCTACTTTTTTACGTGCTTTAGGTCCGGAACCGTGGCGGGTCGCGTATGTGGAGCCTTCCCGCCGTCCTACAGACGGCAGGTACGGGGAGAATCCCAACCGTCTGCAGCATTATTACCAATTTCAGGTCATTTTAAAACCGTCTCCGGATGACGTTATAGAGCTCTATTTGCAAAGTTTGCGGGAGTTGGGTATAGAGTCTGTTAAACACGATATAAGGCTGGTGGAGGATAATTGGGAATCTCCGACTTTAGGCGCTTGGGGATTAGGATGGGAAATATGGCTGGATGGCATGGAGATAACTCAGTTTACTTATTTCCAGCAATGCGGAGGTATTGATTGCTTTCCGGTCTGTGCGGAAATTACTTACGGCATTGAGCGGATTGCCATGCATATTCAAAATAAAGAGAGCGTTTTTGATATTGAATGGGTGGACGGCGTTACTTACGCTGACGTGCATCATCAAGCGGAAATAGACTATTCTTTTTATAATTTCACCGTGGCCGATATTGAAAGTTTAATGGCGATGTTTAGTATTTGTGAAAAAGAAGCTGTGCGGGTCATGGAAAAAAAATTAGTGCAGCCGGCTTATGATTATGTTTTAAAATGTTCGCATCTGTTTAATTTACTGGATGCCAGAGGGGCCATCAGCGTTACCGAACGGACCGCTTATATAGCGCGGGTCAGGAACTTAGCCCGCCAGGTGGCCGCGGCTTATGTAGAACAGAGAAAGAGACTGGGATATCCTTTATTGAAAAATGCCGAAGACCGTAAAAAGTATTTGCTCAAGGAGGAGGTATAATTATCAGTGAAAGAATTATTACTGGAAATTGGAATGGAAGAAATTCCGGCCGGATATATGCCGGATCTGATTAGCAATCTGCAGGATCTGGCTCAAAAAAAAGCCGGGGCTCTGAACCTGAGGCATGGTGCTGTTCACACTTGGGGAACGCCGAGAAGGCTGGTTTTATATATTGAAGCATTAAGCGAAACTCAGGATGATCGGCATATTGAAAACCGCGGCCCTAAAAAAAATATAGCTTTCGATAGCCAGGGAAAGCCGGCTAAACCTGGATTGGGGTTTGCTAAAGCACAGGGGTTGGCTTTTGATGATTTGATTATAAAAGAAGTTGAAGGCGTTGAATATGTTTTTGCGCTGAAAACTATACGAGGCCAAAATACTGTGGAGATAATTCCGGATTTTTTACAGGATTTGATTTTGTCGCTGCCGCTTCCCAAGTCAATGCGCTGGGGTTATTCCAGCTTGCGTTTCGCCCGGCCGCTGCGCTGGCTGTTAGCTTTTTGGGGAGAAGAGATGATCGCGTTTAACGTGGGCAATTTACGCTCAGGAGCGCATACTTTTGGGCATCGGGTATTGTCTTCAGGAAAAATTGAAATTGGCGGCGTAAAAAAATATTTCGCGCTGTTGCCGGAGCATTATGTTATTCTGGATCAGGATCGGCGCCGGAATCTTATAAAGGCACAGATACGGCAAGCAGCTGAGGAAGTGAAGGGAAAGCCGGTGGAAAGCGCGGAACTTTTGGAAGAAGTTACCTTTTTAGTGGAGTATCCGACTGTTTTTACCGGCTCGTTTTCCGCCGATTATTTGCAGGTGCCGCCGGAGGTGCTGATGACTTCAATGATTGAACATCAAAGGTATTTTCCGGTTTTAAACGATAAGGGAGAACTGATGCCTTATTTTATCGGCGTCAGAAAGGGTAACGAAGATTCTTTGGATATAGTAAGGGCTGGAAACGAAAGGGTTTTAAAAGCCCGTCTGGAAGACGCTTTGTTTTTCTGGAATGAAGACCGCAAAAAGCCTTTGGAGGAAATAGCGCGCAACTTGGATAAAGTAACGCATCATGAACGGCTGGGCAGCTTAAAGGATAAAATTGAACGTTTGACAAAACTGGCGGATAATATAGGCGGCGGCTTCAGCGCCAGTGATAAACTGGACGCGCGGAGGGCGGCGCTTTTGTGCAAAGCCGATTTGCTTACCAATATGGTTTATGAGTTTCCGGAACTGCAAGGGATTATGGGGTGTTACTACGCCCGCTTGAACGGAGAAAAAGAAGCGGTGGCGCAAGCGGTGCGGGAACATTATTTACCTCGTTTTGCCGGAGACGATTTGCCAGAAAGTCCGGCTGGAACCATTTTAAGCTTGGCGGAAAAAATTGACAGCCTGGCCGCCTTTTTTACTATCGGCCTGAAACCCAGCGGTTCCCAGGATCCATACGCCCTGCGGAGGCAAGCTTTGGGAATCATAAGCATTATCCTGGATCATAAGCTGAATTTGAGTTTGGAAAATGTTTTTGGTTATGCTTACGATATTATTAACATAGAAAAAAAAGAGGATAATAAACAGGAGATCATAGGCGAATGTTTAAACTTTTTGCGGCAGCGTCTGCGGGGGACGCTATTGGACAGCGGCTATGAATATGATGTTATTGACGCGGTTTTGGCTTTATCCCCGGACAACATAAACGATGCGGCGCAAAGAACCGAAGCCTTGCAAAAATTCAAAGAAGGAGCGAATTTCCAGGACTTTATAGTAGTTTTTAACAGAGCGCACAATTTGTCAAAAAAATGGAAAAATCAGGATTGGCAAGAAGAGGTCTTGTTTGAAGATTCTGAATTGATTTTATTAAAAGCGTTCAAAGAAGTTAAGCTACAGATTGGCTCATATTTAAATGCCGGCGATTATGCCCGTTCTTTGCAAAGCCTGGCCGGCTTACGGGAAGCCATGGATGAATTTTTTACGCAGGTGATGGTTATGGTGGAAGACGAAAAAATTCAAAATGCGCGGTTGGGGCTGTTGCATGAAATAGCCGCCCTTTGTTTTGAAATAGCGGATTTCAGCAAATTAGTTTATTAAACAGTTAACAGGATTTTATTTATTTGATATAGTATATATAATTAATATAAATTGACCCAAACAGTATAACATAATTGGGCGGTGAGTATTATTAAACTAAGCGAAAGACAAAATAAAATCCTGCAAATTGTCAAAGAATGTCAGCCGATTACCGGGGAAGGGATCGCAGATATATTAAATGTGACCCGGGCTACGCTCAGGCCTGATTTAGCTGTTTTGACCATTTCTGGTTTTTTAGAAGCCAAGCCCAGGGTAGGGTATACTTTTAACAGCAGCCGGGCTGAAAATGAGATGCGTAAGGTGATAGACGGGTACAAAGTACAGGACATTCAATCGCTGCCGGCGATTATCAGAGCTGATTGCAGCGTGTATGACGCGATTGTGACGCTGTTTACGGAAGACAGCGGCAGTTTGTTTGTGCTTGACCAGAATAACTGGCTTTGCGGGTTGGTTTCAAGGAAAGATTTGCTGAAAGCTACTATTGGCGAGGCGGATATTCATAAGATACCGGTCAGCATTATTATGACGCGTATGCCGAACATAGTTACTGTTACTACTGAAAATTCGGTGATGGAAGCGGTCCAGAAAATTGTTGAACATGAAGTGGACTGTTTACCGGTGATAAAAATAATAATTGAACCTGAAACCAATGAGTATAGTTATGAAGTGGTGGGGAAAATTTCCAAAACCAATATAACGAGGCTGTTTTTGGATTTAGCCAGTATGTAATAAAACAGGAGGTTTATATTTTGAGTGAGCATTTGCCTGGAGTATTTATTTTATCGGATTCCATAGGCGAAACAGCTGAAATGGCTGTGAGAGCTGCCGCCAGCCAGTTTAATTCCGGGAAAATGGAAATAAGGCAGGTGCCTAATATTTCCGACTCGTATACTATTGACGAAATCCTGAAACAAGCGGTAGCTAGTAAATTTATCGTAGTATATACTCTGGTGGTTAACGAGCTGGCCGACCATTTAGTCCAGAAAGCCGCCGAGCTGGGAGTAATTTGTGTAGATGTTCTGGGGCCTTTGCTGGACGCTTTTAAAGAGGCTTCTCAGCTTAACCCCAGGAGAGAGCCGGGCTTGCTGCGCAAAATGGACGATATGTATTATCGCCGCGTGGAAGCGGTTGAATTCGCCGTCCGTTATGATGATGGGAAAGATCCGCGGGGAATTGAGCTGGCTGACGTGGTACTGATAGGAGTTTCGAGAACTTCTAAAACGCCGCTTTCTATGTATTTGGCGCATAAACGCATAAAAGTTGCCAATGTTCCTTTGGTACCGGAGGTTATTCCGCCGGAACAGCTTTTTACCGCGGCTAAAGGTAAGGTCATCGGCTTGATTATAAGGGATGAGCAGCTTACTAATATACGTTCAGAGCGCCTGAAAACTTTAGGGCTGGGCGGGCAGGCCAGTTACGCTTCGTCCAAGCGGATTTTTGAAGAATTGGAATACGCTGAAAAGATAATGAAAAAAATTGGCTGTCCGGTAATTGATGTAACCAATAAAGCCATAGAGGAGACGGCCAGTAAAATATTAGAAATCTACTATAGGAGGATAAGTTATGTCAAAACATAAGTATGTTTTTCTGTTTGAAGAAGGAAATGCCGATATGCGGCTTCTTTTAGGCGGAAAAGGCGCCAATTTGGCGGAAATGACCAGAATAGGGCTGCCGGTACCTCCTGGTTTTACGATAACAGCGGAAGCTTGTAACGCTTATCTGGCGGCTCAGGAACAATTCCAGAAAGAAATAATGGAACAGGCTTATGAATCCCTGTTCATACTGGAAAAAAAGACCGGTAAAGTTTTTGGGGATAAAAGTAATCCTTTGCTGGTTTCAGTCAGATCCGGAGCTGCCGTTTCTATGCCGGGTATGATGGACACTATATTAAATCTGGGCTTGAATGATGATTCAGTTCAGGGTTTAAAGGATTTGACAGGAAACGACAGATTTGCGCAGGACTGTTACCGGCGTTTTATTCAAATGTTCAGCAATGTGGTGCTGGGAATAGAACATAACTTGTTCGAAGAAGTTGTAGAAAAGTATAAACGCAGGCTGAATGTGATATTTGACTATGAAATTCCGGCGGAGGAATTGAAGTTAATAATAAATGATTACAAAAAACTGGTCAAAAAGGAAATGGGCTTTGATTTTCCGCAGGATGTGCGTGAACAGTTAGTCAGGGCTATCCAGGCCGTATTTACTTCCTGGAATAACAACCGGGCGATTATTTACCGGCGTTTGAACAAAATAGACGATGCTTTGGGGACGGCGGTTAATATTCAGTGTATGGCTTTTGGCAATATGGGGGATGATTCCGGGACCGGCGTCGCCTTTACCCGCAACCCTTCCAACGGAGTTAAAGAATTGTACGGAGAATTTTTAGTTAACGCCCAGGGTGAGGATGTTGTAGCCGGTATCAGAACCCCGATGCCGATTGCGAGATTAAAAGAAAAGCTGCCGGAAGTTTATCAGCAGTTTATTGACACTTGTTCTGTTCTGGAAAAGCATTATCAGGATTTGCAGGATATTGAATTCACGGTGGAAAAAGGCACTCTGTATATGCTGCAGACCCGTAACGGCAAGCGCACTGCCCGGGCCGCGGTAAAAGTAGCCGTGGATATGGTGGCTGAAGGGCTTATAAGCAGACGGGAGGCTTTGTTGCGCGTTGACGCGGAATCAATTAATACTTTGTTACACAGGCAAATTGATAATTCTATTGAGCTTAACGCTATAGCGGTAGGATTGCCGGCTTCTCCGGGCGCTGCCTGCGGGAAAGCGGTTTTTGACGCTAATCTGGCTGAGAGATTGGGACAAAACGGTGAAAAAGTAGTCATGGTAAGAAACGAAACCACGCCTGACGATATACACGGCATAATATACGCGGAAGGGGTGCTGACCGCCCGCGGCGGCATGACGTCTCATGCGGCGGTAGTGGCGCGCGGAATGGGGAAACCGTGTGTATGCGGTTGCGAGGGCATTAATATAGACTATAATAACCGCGTTTTTACCGCTAACGGCGTTGTTGTTAAAGAAGGGGATATTATAAGCATTGACGGAGCTACCGGCAAAGTTATGCAGGGTGAAGTTGCCCTGATTGAGCCGACCTTTTCCTACGAGTTCGAAACGCTGTTAAAATGGGCTGACGAAGCCAAGCGATTGCAGGTAAGAGCCAATGCGGATACGCCGGAAGATGCGGTCAAAGCCAGAGAGTTAGGAGCGGAGGGTATAGGGCTGTGCCGGACGGAGCATATGTTTATGGCGCAGGAAAGGCTGCCGCATGTCCAGGAAATGATATTGGCTGAAAATGTAGAGGAACGCCAAAGAGCTTTGGAAAAATTATTGCCTTTCCAAAGGAAAGATTTTTACGAAATATTGAAGGCTATGTCGCCGTTGCCGGTAACTATAAGGCTGCTGGACCCTCCTTTGCATGAATTTTTGCCGGATCGAGAATCTTTATTTTTGCAGGTGTACGATAAAAAACAACGAAATATATTAGATAATGAACTGTTTCAGCAGGAAGAAATGCTGAAAAAAATTGACAATCTGTCAGAAGCGAATCCGATGCTGGGGCACAGAGGATGCCGTCTGGGGCTGAGTTATCCTGAAATTTACCGTATGCAAGCACGCGCTATATTTGAAGCGGCCGCCCAGCTGAAACAGGAAAACGTAAAGACTTTTGCGGAAGTTGAAATTCCCCTGGTTATGGATGTGGGAGAATTACAATTCCTGAAGAATGAAATATTTGCTGTTTATGAAACCATAAAAAAAGAGTTGGGAGTAGAATTAGATTTTGCGCTGGGAACTATGATAGAGCTGCCCCGGGCCTGTCTTGTAACAGAAGAAATCGCTGAACAAGCGGAGTTTTTTTCCTTTGGCACCAATGACCTCACGCAGACTACTTTAGGCTTCAGCCGTGATGACGCTGAGGGGAAATTCATTCCGGTGTATCTGGAAAAAAAGATAATGAAGGATAATCCTTTTGCCGTATTGGACCGCAAAGGAGTGGGATCACTGATGAAGATGGCCATTGCCGGGGCGCGGAAAGCAAGACCGGGCGTTATGATGGGTATTTGCGGTGAACATGGAGGAGAGCCTGATTCCATAGAGTTTTGTCATCAGATAGGACTTGACTATGTAAGCTGTTCGCCTTATAGAATCCCAATCGCCCGCTTGTCAGCGGCGCAGGCCGCGATTAATAATGTGAATTAAAAGGATTTGTTTATATATACATAAATAATAAATAAAATAAGGCTGACGGTTCAGTGCGCCTGCGTCCAGGCGCACTGAACGTATTCACCGGAAGACTTAACCGCTGCCGGATAAGTTAACCATATACATTGTCTTTAAAAGGTGAGATGGCTGTGATAAATATTCGCGAAGAGATTGAAAAAAGAGAAGATCAGTGCCTGGCTCCGTACGCGGTACGTTCAAAGTCGAGCCGGGGGCGGGAGCTCCCGGAAAACATGGATCCGGTCCGGACTTGTTTCATGGTAGACAGGGATCGGATAATCCATTCTAAATCTTTCCGGCGTCTGAAGCATAAAACCCAGGTTTTTATTGCTCCGGGCGGAGACCATTACCGTACAAGGCTGACCCATACCTTGGAGGTAAACCAGATCGCCCGTACTATAGGGGCGGGATTGAATCTTAACCAGGATTTAATCGAAGCTATTGCTTTGGCTCATGATGTTGGCCATACTCCTTTCGCCCACGCCGGCGAAAGAGTGCTGGACCGGCTGCTGAAAGAAGGCTTTAAGCATGATGAAAATAGTGTGCGGGTTTTAACGAAAATAGAACGGCATCATACGGAGGCTGGCCTGAACTTGTCGTGGGAAGTGCTGGACGGAGTCCTGCGCCACAGCGGATACGGTAAAGAAGTTCCGGAAGCGGCGTCTTTGGAAGGACAGGTAGTGAAAATAAGCGATAAGATAGCTTATGTTCAGCATGACATAGATGATTCTATCCGGGCGGGCATACTGAAGCCAAACGAGCTTCCGCGCGGCAGTTTAAAGATTTTGGGGGAAAGCCACAGCCAAAGGATAGCGACTTTGGTAATCAGCACTATTGAACATACGGCCGGACAGATAAAAAACAACGACTGTCTGCGGGTAGCGCCGCATCCGGAAATAAATACGGCATTAAAGGAGCTGCGGCAGTTTATGTTTGAAAAAGTTTATAACGGAGATATTTGCAGGACCGAAAGGGAAAAGGCGATGTTCATAATAAATAATTTATACAATTATTATTGTCTGACGCCGGATCAAATGACTTTACCCTACCAGCAAATCGCTGAACAAGAGGGAGTGGAAAGGGCAGTGGCGGATTATATATCCGGCATGAGCGACGCTTACTGCATGCATTTGTTCAAAAAAATATTTTTACCGCAGGTATTCATGCTGGATGATTGATATTTTCCGGCCTGGAAACCGGGAACGAAAATTAAAATAAGGATTTGAAAGAACAATGGCTCCATTTTATGATAACGATGTCATACGTGATGTAGAGGCGCGTATCAGCATTGTGGATATAGTAGGCGAGACTGTGAAACTCACCCGTAAAGGCAATCGTTACTGGGGGCTTTGCCCGTTTCATAATGAAAAAACTCCTTCCTTTACCGTGAATCCGGATAAAAATATGTATTATTGTTTTGGCTGCCATGAGGGGGGCAACATATTTTCTTTTGTCATGAAAAGAGAAAATATGGAATTCGGGGAGGCTTTGGAAAAATTAGCTGTCCTGGCTGGAGTGCAATTGCCGGCCCGCTCTTCCACGCCGGAAACCAGAAAGAAACATGACCTGCTTCAGGTTAATAAAGAAGCGGCTCAGTTCTTTCAGAATAATCTGTACGCTGATGACGGCAGGCGGGCGCTGGATTATCTGCTGCTGCGCGGTCTCAGTCCGGAAATCTGCCGTTCTTTTCAACTGGGTTTTGCGTTTGAGGGCTGGCGGAATTTGTTGGACCATATGAATAAAAAAGGCTATCCGGTTGATTCTTTGAAAGAAATTGGCTTAATAAAGCGCAGTGAAGATAAAGACTATTACTTTGACGCTTTCCGCAACCGGATAATCTTTCCGATAAAAGCGACTAACGGAGATGTTTTGGGGTTTGGCGGACGAGTTATCGGAGAAGGGCAGCCTAAATATTTAAATACCCAGGAAACAAAAATTTATTCCAAAAGAAATCAGCTCTATGGCTTACATCAGGCCCGGGAGGAAATCAGGAAACAAAACCAGGTGTATATCGTGGAAGGGTACATGGATTGTATTAAAATGCATCAGGCGGGATTAATAAATACCGTAGCTTCCCTGGGAACATCCCTGACCGTTTCACAGGCGGCGCTTTTAAGACGTTACGCCGAAACGGTAATTATTATGTATGACGGGGATGAAGCGGGGCAGAGAGAAACTATGCGGGCGATTGACGTCGTTTTAGAGGAAAAGTTTCAGGTATATGTGATAGTTTTAGCACCGGATATGGATCCTGATAATTTGACAGATTTTTATGATAAAAAGGAATTTATGCATTTTATACAGAATAATAAAATCAATCATATACAATTTAAACTCAATAACTTAATAAAAAAGGAAAAAATCTTGAACTTAGCGGCTAAGATGAGGATTTTAGCTGAACTGAGGAAATATATACAGAAAATGGAAAGCCCTATAGAGTTAGAGTACAATATCAGAATTTTAGCGCAGCGTTTACAGCTGGAAGAAAATATAATAGGCAAAGAAATGAAAACGGGTTTATTTAATGAGAAAAAGGGAGTAAACGGGAATAAAACTAAAATTATCAGAAATAATATTGAATACGGTAATTATAGTCTGGAAGAGAAGATATTGGTAATGATGCTGACGGATGAACAGGTTTATAACAAAATACAAAGCGCAATCGGATGGGATTTTTTTCGTAATAATGATTATAAAAAGATAATGGATGAATTTGTTTCTTTGGATGATAAATTCAATCTTGATTGGAGCCAGTTGGCCGGTATTTTCTCAGGGTTGCGGCTGGAAAACCATTTAGCTAAATTATCGCTGCTGATTGAAGCCGGCGACAGGATTGCGGACGAACATCAAATTGATGAGTTTATAAACAGGGTTATTAAAAAACGGCAGGATGAAGTATGGCGGAATACTTTATTCAGGTTGGAAAAAATAAAAGACGAAGGTGATTTTAAAGATTTATTGAATTTTATTATCAATTTGGATATATTCCTTACCCAGGAAGGGGGGAGAAAATGAAACTGGAAAAAAAACTGTCGGACACCATAACGCTTTTAGCCGAAAAAGGAAAAAAGAAAAAGAACCTGACTTATGAGGAAATAATTGAAGAACTCCAGGGATTCAATCTGGGGCCTGAACATATTGACGATGTTTTTGAGCATTTGCAGTCTTTAGGTATTAATATCGGGCTGGACAGTGATATAGAAGAAAGCGAAAACGAAAGCGACAATGAAGATGAAGCAAAAGATTCGGACAGCATTGAGAACGAGGATATTTCTATCCCGGATGGAATTGAAATTGACGATCCGGTTAGAATGTATTTAAAAGAAATCGGAAGGGTCCCGTTGCTGTCAGCTGAACAAGAGGTTTCGCTGGCTTTGGCTATTGAGAATGAAGACGAGGAATCGAAAAGAAAACTGGTGGAAGCGAACCTGCGTTTGGTAGTCAGCATTGCCAAACGATATGTGGGACGGGGGATGCTGTTCCTGGATCTGATACAGGAAGGAAATTTGGGCTTGATGAAAGCAGTGGAAAAATTTGACTATCGTAAGGGTTTCAAATTCAGCACCTATGCCACTTGGTGGATAAGGCAAGCGATAACCAGAGCGATAGCAGACCAGGCTCGAACTATAAGAATACCTGTTCATATGGTGGAAACTATTAACAAGCTTTCGCGTATTCAAAGAAGTTTACTGCAGATATTAGGCCGCGAACCGACTCCGGGAGAAGTGGCTCTGGAAATGGATATTCCCGTGGAAAGAGTCATTGAGATTATGAAGGTCGCCCAGGAACCGGTTTCTTTGGAGACCCCGATCGGGGAAGAGGACGACAGCCATCTTGGTGATTTTATAACGGATGAAGACGCGGAATCACCGGAAGAATCAGCTTCATTTGTATTACTCCGCGAGCAGTTGGACGGCATTTTAGATACTTTAACCGAAAGAGAAGAAAAGGTGTTGCGCCTGCGTTTCGGACTGGATGACGGCCGCCCCCGCACTTTAGAAGAAGTGGGGCAGGAATTTGGCGTGACGAGGGAAAGAATAAGGCAAATAGAAGCGAAAGCTTTGCGCAAGCTGAGACACCCCTCGCGCAGTAAAAAATTGAAAGACTATATAGAATGAGCGCGATAAACTATTTGTTCCGGCCGGTTTAATATAGCTTGACAAGTACCTTAAAGGGTTATATAATGATTTTCGTTGGAGAAATGTTCCTCGATAGCTCAACGGTAGAGCATCCGGCTGTTAACCGGAGGGTTGTAGGTTCGAATCCTACTCGGGGAGCCAATTGACAGTGAGCGCGGTTTATGAAAGCCGCGTTTTTTTATTATTTTGAGAGTCAGGTTTATTTGCTTTCCGCTTGAAAAAAGCCCGCGGCACAAACAAAAAATCAAAACCCCCCAATATATTGAATATTTATGGGATAGGGTACGAGAAAACGGCTGCCCGCGTCTGCGCGGCGCTCCATAAAACGCGATGCCATTTATGGGACGCCGCAATCATTTTTTAAAGACCCCCCTTCTATAATAAGCGGCAATAAGCGGCGCTGTCATATTACATCTATAATATATTGTTATACAGAATATTTTTACTGTTTATCGATATAATTATATTGACATTCAATATTTTTTATATTATTTTTAAAATAAAGATTATGACATGAAAGGAATGATACTCTTGTGGAATTCTATGAAATCAGTACACTTGTCTTTCATTTGTACCCGGATCGTGATGGTTTTGGTATTGGCGTGCGCGGCGGCTCTGCCTCAGCTGTTAAGAGGATATTTTCATTATACCGCCCTGCCTTCTTACGCCAGCCCGTATCCGCTTACTCTTCTGATATCACTGTATCTTTGCTGTCTTCCCACGCTGGCGGCGCTTTTATGTCTGGACCGTTTACTGAGAAATATTAAAAATGAGCAGGTTTTTATACGCCTTAATGTAAAACTGCTGCGCGTTATATCCTGGTGTTGTTTTGCTGTAGCTTTAATTCTTTTAATAGCCGCCTGGAATTATATTTTCTTGATTCTTTTATCCGTTATGTTCGGTCTTTTCGGTTTGATTTTAAGGGTTGTCAAGAATGTCATTGAAGAAGCGGTCAACCTGAAAACCGAAAACGATTATACCATTTAAAAGGAGGACGGCGCATGGCTATTATTATAAATTTAGACGTTATTATGGCTAAAAGGAAAATGCCCGCCGGCGAATTATCAGAACAAATAGGTATAACTTCCGCTAATCTTTCTATTTTAAAGAACAATAAAGCTAAAGCTATACGGTTTTCAACCTTAGAAGCCCTTTGCAAAGCCCTGGATTGTCAGCCCGGAGATATTCTGGAATTTAGGAACGATGACTGAATAAATATTTCAAAAAAGGAGATTGCCAAAATGGAGAAAAAAGCGCCGGAAAACGTTAGTGACCCTTTTAGGATTGATAAAAACGAGCCTTCATCGCCGTTTAAATTTTCATCCTCGGAAATAGTTTTAGCTTGGGTAATGTTAGCGATAGGGTTCCTTTACTGGAATTTGCTTCTGGAGGCCTGGGGATTTGGGCTGACTTTATTTACACTGATAATCAGCGGCGTCACACTAATTTTTCTAAATAAATCCGGTTTTAGACAAACCTGCCGCAGCTGGTTCTGGTTAGCCGTTCTCCTGCTATGCGCGCTGTCATTTTCCATCTTCGCCGCGACACTGTTAAATTTTGTTAAATTCTTGTTTTTAAACGCCGTTTTTATGTACTGGCTCAGCGTTTCTACCGGCCGCAACCTCAATGACGATTTATCCGCCTATTTAATAGGAGATGCTTTTAATCAGATATTTATTGTGCCGTTTTCCAATTTTCTTTATTGTTTCAAAGGTTTAAAGGCCAGTTTAAGCGGACGTAAAAACAGTAAAAACGTTTTATATCTGCTGCTGGGAATGGTGATTTTTTTCCCTTTTATAGCGGCGGTTCTCAAACTTTTAATGGCGGCGGATTCTGCTTTTGCGCAATTCATCTGGCACTTGGGCGATGTAATTGTACCCGGCAGTAACATTATCGATTATATTTTTCAATTCCTGTTAGGCATTCCGGTAGCTTTTTATCTGTACGGCTTAATATTCGGCAATGTTCATGATTTAGGAGAAGGCAGATTTAAAAGGGAAACCTTGGAACGGGCGGCGCTTAATATAAGAATTGCGCCCCAACTTACTATTTACAGTGCGCTGACCGTTTTTAATGTTATCTACATACTTTACACTGTCTTTCAAAGTACCTATTTTTTCTCTTCTTTAACAGGCAGTCTCCCTGATTCTTTCACCTATGCGGAATACGCGCGCAAAGGATTTTTCGAATTATGCGCCGTAGCCAGCATTAATCTGGCAGTCATGCTTATCGCCTATGTTTTTATAAAGCGCGGCTCGCACGAAGAGCCTAAAGCTCTGCGTGTGCAGCTGCTGTGTTTATCGCTGCTGACCATACTCCTGATTATAACGGCCGGCAGTAAAATGATAATGTACATTAATTTTTACGGACTGACCCCCATGCGGACATATACCAGCTGGTTTATGGCGCTGCTGTTTTTTGTTTTCACCGTTATCCTGATACGGCAGTTGAAAAAATTCAACGCCTCAAAATGGCTTGCCAGCGGCGCTTTAGCTCTGTTCATGCTTTTGACTTTCAGCAACGCGGACGGCTTCATAGCCCATTATAATATCGAAAGGTATAAAAGCGGCACTTTAAACCGTTTAGATCTTGATATGTTAGGCAGCCTTTCAGACGCGGCTATTCCTCACATCTACGCTTTATATCAGGATATGGGCCAGTCGGATCCTGATGACAGAATGCTGAAAGCGCGGCTTAAAAACCTTATTGTCGTTAAAAATCCCTTGGAAGAAGGCAACGGAATCTACAATTACAGAAATTTCAACTGGCAAAAATATAACGCCCGGGAAATCAGCCGCGAAATACAAAAACCCGCCGCGTATCTGTAGGGAACCTCTAATAACCCCCGGTACGCATCTTCGCCGCGTTTTTCGACTGTGAATAGCGGCAAAATCCGAACCGAATCCGCACACCGTCACTTATTAGAGCCCTTTAATTATATAGGCTATATCGGACTAAAGGACAGGGACAGGCAATACGCCCGGGCCTTTTTTTATTTTTCCGCCGGCGCATATTCTGAAATACGCTGAACGTTCAGGGCTCATAAAATCTCCACGGAAAATCTTTCGCTTCTTCCGCATAGTCGATGCCAATCCTTTTTCCGGTGGCAATTCCGCTCGTTCGCTTTGTAAAGCCGTTTGCCTTATCACAGATAAACAACGGTTCCGCCAATAGACTGGTACGGTTTAAATAAGCGGTTATATTTAATGCTTTACATAATTTCCCCGGGCCGTTCGCTAAATTTTTCTTTTGATAAGCGGATAAATCAGAAAAGTTTTTTTTATACCGGTTTGAGGCCGCTGTTTCCAAACCTTGCACTATTTCCAGCCCGCGAATCAATACGGCGCAAGGCACTCCTTCTTTTTCAGTAACTACGTTCATACAATGATGCATTCCATAAACAAAGTAAACATAGGCAATGCCTCCTTCGGCAAAAAGAGGCTCAGTACGCCCGGTTCGCTTGTACAGGTAGGCGTGACAGGCCTTGTCAACCGGTCCTATGTACGCTTCGGTTTCATTTATGCGGCCTATTACATATTCTTTATTTATGTTACTTACCAGATAACAGCCAATAAGCGCTTCAGCTACAATTAAAGTATCCCGCATATAAAATTTTCGCGGCAATTTGTGCATATACATATTTTCGTCTTTTTATTCAATACCCTTCAAAACGCATGAGGCACAGCATTTGATCCATCCCGGAAGTGGGATACGTCAACGCCGTGCCTATAGTTCAATTTTCGGCAATAGGCACCGAATTTACACACAATTGTGCATCTCAGCAGCCATATTACCGGGCCATTTCACAACTGCTTCGCGCATTGCAGGCGCAACAACCTGAATGCTCATGCGAATGCGCCGATAATCTGCCGCTTCCGGAAGTATTAAACAAACTTAACTTCTGTTTAATATTGATGGAATTACAGTTAGTGCAATGAATATTTTCTTTTTCATTATTTCGTATAAGTACATCAAAGCTATGTCCGCAGTCTACGCATTGAAAATCGAATATCGGCACTATATTCACCCCATTTTCTATTCTTCGTCGGCGCTTTCGCCGTCATCATTAATGGTACCATTATCATCATTACCGTTGCCGCTATCACCGTCATCATTATTGGTACCATTATCATCATTACCGCTGCCGCTATCACCATCATCATTATTGGTACCATTATCATTACCGTTGCCGCTATCACCGTTGTCATTATTGGTATCATTGTCATTACCGCTGACACCACCGTCATCATTTTCCCAGTCTTGCCGCTCAATAAATTCCTGCGCTTGTTTCTGTTCTTCCTTGGCTTGAGCGTCTTTTAAGGATAAACTGATTTTTCTATCTTCCATGTTTAAGGCTAAAATTTTAGTTTTCACTTTTTCGCCTATGAATACTATTTCTTCCGGTTTTTCCACTCTGTAATCAGCTAATTTGGAAATATGAATTAAACCGTCCACACCCTGGGCCAACTCAACAAAAGCCCCGAAAGTTGTTAATCTTACCACCGTTCCTTCTATTATGTCGCCTTCCTGGTATTGTTCCGTTAATAATTCCCAAGGGCTTTTAAGCATTTTCTTACGGCTTAAAGACACTCGTTCTTTTTCCCGGTCCAAATTTAAAATATAAACCTCAACCTCGTCGCCTTCGGTAAAAACCTGCGAAGGATGTTCAATCCTATGGTGATCTATTTCTGAAACATGCAACAACCCTTCATAACCGCCAAGATCTATAAACGCGCCGTAATCCACTATGCGTTTTATCCTTCCTGTTACTATCTGATCTTCTTTAATCCCCGCCCAAAACTCTTCTTTGCGGCGGGCTCTTTCTTCCGCCAGCATTTCTTTGCGTGAAAGTACCAGCTGCGACCCCCGGCGTTTATTACGGTTGAATTCGATAATTTTAAACTGCAAAGTTTTTCCTATATAATCATCCAAATTTTTCACAAAGGAATCATCTATGTGCGACGCCGGAATAAAAGCGGTAATTCCTACGTCAACCAGTAGCCCTCCTTTTACACTTCCGGTTATAGTTCCCTCTACGGTTTCGCCGTTATTGAATTTCGCTTCCATTTCATCCAGATATTTCTGCGAGTCCACTCTTTTTTTAGACAGGAGTATATTTCCGTCGTCGTCCCATTTTAGAACTAATACTTCCAAAACATCTCCTATTTGCACCAAATCCTTAGCGGAATCAATTTCTTGCAGGGATAATTCTTTCAGGGGGATAATTCCTTCGGATTTTCCGCCTACATCAACCATTACTTCATCATCCAAAACCTGAATAACGGTTCCCTTTAAAATATCGCCTTTTCCCGGCGAGGTTATATCAGCCATTTCCGCTTCCATCTTCGCGAAAGATTCTTCGGCGGCGGCATTTTCTTCAAATGTACCGGCTTTTTCAGCAACGCTTGACAAACCTTCCTCTGAATCATTTTCATCTGCTGCCAAATCCGGAGTGGCTTCTGAGGTATTATCAGCTTCCGCAGCTTCACCTGTTTTGATTGTTGTTGTTTCTTCAGAAACCCCGCATACCTCTTCTGTACAAGAACACGATGATGATAAACTTTCCCCTTCATCAGGCCCGCAATCACATCTTACTTCTTCTTGTGCATTTGATTCTTGAAAAATAGGGGTTCCCTGTTCTTGTTCCTTGTTTTGGCTTCCTTTTTCGTTTTCGTCCATCTGCGCCATCTTGTTTAATACCTCCTTAATAATCCAGTCGGGAGTCGATGCTCCGGCAGCAATACCTACCGTTTCATCGCCCGTAAACCATCCCGGGTCGATTTCCTCAGCTCTTTCGATCTGATAGGTTCGGGTTCCCGCTTTTTTACACTCTTCACTGAGAGTGAAAGTGTTTGAGCTTTCTTTATCACCAATTACCAGCATAACGTCTGACTTTTTAGCCAGCTGATAAGACGATACTTGTCTGTAATGGGTTGAGGAGCAAATCGTATTATAAAAGCGCAATTCCTTTACTCTATCCAATAAAGCCTTGGCTGCAGTGAACAAATCATTTCTATCTTTCGTACTCTGTGATATAAGAGCGACTTTGCCGCTCAATTGTAAATCATCAAGTTCCCTGGTATTTGCTACCACATAGGCCTTTCTGGCACACCAACCACATATTCCTTTTATTTCCGGATGATTTTTATCTCCAAAAATAACTATATCATATTTTTCTTTATCTAACATCATTACTAATTCGTGAATATATTTCACACGCGGGCAAGTAGCGTCAATAATCTGAAAATTTCTGGCTTTTATGTTTTCAATAATACCTTTTCCCACTCCGTGAGAACGAATAAGCACACCAGCGTTATCTTCTTTTATATCATCAATATCCGCCACGATCTTTAAACCGCGTTTCTGCAAATACTCAGTGATATTATTATTATGCACTAAAGGCCCCAAACTGTACCAGATTCCCTGCTTTTGTATACAATCTTCCGCCAAAGCCACCGCTTTTTTGACTCCTAAACAAAAACCAGCGTGTTCCGCTAATTCAATGTGCAAAATTTCACCTCGCATGTATTAATTCGTAAAATCTTATTTAATTCCTGCTTCTTTATCATAAAGCTCCTGAATATTTGTGCTGAGAACATCGCTTAAATTTTTCAGTCCGTCTGAACTGACGCGCCCATACTCAATATCTTCATTATAAATAGGTTCGCCTATAACTACCGTCAATTTTCTAAACCATCCAACCGGCAAAATACTCCTGGCGCCTATACACGCTATCGGAACTATCGGGCTTTTGCCGCGTACCGCCAGCAACGCGGCGCCTTTTTTTGCTTTTATTGGTTCTCCCAGATTTTTGCGAGTACCTTCGGGAAATATTCCCAATATCATTTCGCTTTCCAGAATTTTTTGGGCGTCGCGCATAGCCTGCCTGTCAACCCCATCCCGGTTTACCGGAAAAGCGTTCAACGCCCTCAGAATTTTGGCGCTCCAAGCATATTTAAACAAACTGCTCTTAGCCATGTAGCATATAGGCCGCCATACAGCGGCGGCAATTAATACAGGATCCCAGTTGCTGTTATGGTTAGCCACTATCAAAACTCTGCCCCGGGCGGGAATATGGCGGCTCCCTTTAACTTTAAGCCCGAGAATTAAAAATAATATCCAGATAAAAAACCTTATTATCCTGTAAAGCATCTTAATTATCCTTAATTATCGACAATATTTCCGCTACGACCTCTTCAACTTCTTTACGGTCAGTATTAATAACAATCGAATCATTTAATATTTTTAAAGACCCAGTTTCTCTGCTGCTGTCGCTTTCGTCTCTTTTTCGCAGCAAGCATTTTACCCTGTCATAGTCATCCTTATGTCCCTGCCGCTGTAAATCTATCATCCTTCTCGAAGCTCTTTCCTGTAAAGACGCGGTAATAAAGAATTTATAATCCGCATGGGGTAAAATGCATTCCCCGACATCTCTACCGTCCATAATTACAGACTTATCCAGCGCCATTTCCCGCTGTTTCTCAACCATAACTTTCCTTAACCGGGAATGGGCCGCCAGCAAAGACACTTTATCATTTACATCAGGACTGCGTATAAAATCACTTACCTCAACCGCATCACAATAAATACCCTGTTTACCCGTAGCCTGCAAAAAATAAATACTGGTATCTTTAGCTAAATTATACAGCTTTTCCTCATCGTCCAAAGCTATTTTTAACTTTAACGCTTTCCAGGTCAAAGCCCTATACATAGCTCCGGTGTCTATGTAAATCAATTGTAGTTTTTCAGCTAATATTCGGGCAATAGTACTTTTTCCCGCACCTGCCGGCCCATCTACCGCCACCTGCATATCAAACCACCTTAATAAATACGGCACATTTCAGGCACCTCTATTTTTCTTCCAATGGTATTTGCCTGTGTAAAGGGGCACAATAGCTTCCTCAAACAGGCCGGACGCAAACCGCTGAACATCGTAAAGCTGTTATTATTATACGACATCCATCAAGGCCACACAATTAATAAAGAAAATTATTCAAATATTTCCCATATGCGCTGTGATTACAGAAAGGAGCAAAGAAGTAAGATTTGAAGTAGCGAAATATTATTAAAATCAGCGTTCCTGGCGTTTTTTACGCTTATTTTCATACATTTTTTTATCAGCCAGAATTATATATTGTTCCGGTGATAAATCTTCATAGCCAACTATTTCTTCTATGCCATATGAAAAAGACAATGGATATTGACCGTCGAAAACCTTTTCTAATTCTTTAAGCCGCTCATTTATCCTTTTGAGTACTATGTTGGCATGGTTTTTACTCTTATTCACAAAAACCACCATAAACTCATCGCCGCCAATCCTGCTGACGTTATCGTCTTTTCTTGTGCTGTCAAGAATAGCGGTTGATATGGCTCTTATGTATCTGTCGCCTTCATTATGCCCGAATGTATCATTAACCGTCTTGAGTCCGTCCACGTCTATATAACAAAGACAAATAGGACGAGTGGTTTTATCCATCAAACACTCGTTCAAATATTTTAATCCTCTGCGCCGCGACCCTACCCCGGTAAGCTCATCAGTATTAGCCATTTCCGTAAGTTCTTCTTCATTTTTCTTACGTTCAGTTATATCCGAAACAACATATAAATAAGCTGTTTTTATATCCAGCCATGAAATCGGAATGGATCTGATCTGAAACCACCTGCCCCTGCTGTTGTCGAAATAGTCATAATTGGCTATTTCATCGCTTTTGACCGTATAGTGCATGATGGTTAAAAATAAGGGATCTTCACTTTCATCATCAACGATTTTTAGTTCATTTTTTGCCATATCGCTGGCAAACAATATGTCATTTTCGGAGATAACAATAATAATGTCATTGATGTTCTCTAAAACCATTTTTAACATTTGCTGCGAACGCGCCAACTCTTCCCTGGCTTTACGGTTAGCTTCCATTTCCATTTCTATGCGCCTGGTACGCTCATCCAGCGCTTTTATCATGCCGTTAAAAGCTTCGGAAAACTCCCCCATAAAATCAACCGACTGACTATAGTCCCCTTCCTGGACCCTTTTAGCCTGCCAGGTAAGATGTAAAATTTGCGAATGCAGCGATTTAATGTTGGAAGCTAAATAATTATAACGTGGAGGCGCTTCCGCGTATAGCCTCCCGTTAGCGAGTTCATAGGAAAAGGCGTTAAATTCTTTTAAATCATGAACCAGCTTGTTTACGCTTTCAGCTATATCTACCAGTATTTCAGAAGCTCCGGTAGCGTCAATATCCTCATTAATCTTAGAAAATCTGCCAAAAACTAAGTTATTTAAGTTTTCCAGTACAGAAATTAATATTTTCTCGTCTTTAGGTCCTAAATCAATGCTGTTAGTCATAATTGTACCCACACGACTTACCCATTTCCATCCATATTTATCCCTTTAACTGGACATCAAAGCGGCAAACCCGTCCTCCGGTAGCCCAACAATCAATTTCTCTGACATCAAATTCCTTACCTGTGTAATAGGCTAAAATGCCGGCGATGAAGCCTTCGTCGTAGTCACAGACAGACTCGTCGGTTACTGGTAATCCTGAGCAGTCTAAATCTTCCGCTACCGCGAGTATCAAATGCATTTTTTCCAAATCAGCGCTTTCCAGCTTAACAATGCCAATTAATTGCTCTTTCATTACGGCCTGAAGCTGCGCCACAAATTGATTGAAATCTTGGTCTTTGTCTAAAAATTCTTCCGCAAACGCATATCCTCCCAAATATCCTGATTTACGAAATATTTCTATTGCTTTTTCGGCTCCTATTTCCTCAATTAAAACGTTTTTCGTGGCAAATTGGAACAACCTGTAAGTATAAACTGACATATACTCTCCCAGATTGTTTCTCCCGTCCTTGACGTCACCCAGAACCGACCAGCCAAAAGAGTCCTGCACATTTTTATCTTTGTACTTATACAAATCAGCCCACTCCCTCTTTATATAATAACTGACATCCTGCAAAACTACAGCGCATGAAGAACAACATGGCTAATTATGATTTCCACGGCAATATCTGCATACGCCAAAATTAATAATACAACAAATATCTGTTTATTTACAATAGGTACAAAAGCACATACAAATCAGGTTCTCAATTATTATAAAATAACCGTAACGAACTCATTTTTTCAGTAAGGTACTTTAGCGTAAATAAACATTATTGTCATATTACACTATTAATTCAGAATACTGTTCTAGCAGGATAATAATATGTTCTTCATATTATTAATCGTTAATTTGTGTTTTTTTGTTTAGTGTTTAATGTGTTGAAAATCGTTATTTTTATAATACTAATCGAATTGATGATCTTTAATTCCCTGAAGTCGCTCTGTGGCCTAACCCTATTGCTACTTCATCCAGGTGCAGCAACCCTATTCCTACAAATAACGCCACGCTTACATGATCCTTATATCTGGCAATACCTATTTTGCCGCCAATATTAAGCCCCAGAGACTTTGCCATAATCTGGGCTACCGCTTCTCTCGCGGCGCCGGCAACGGCGCCTTCTTCCGAATGAACGTCTTTTATGACTTTTTCTCTTTTAGCCGCTACAACCGCCCGTTCAATTATTTTGCCCACTGAGTTTATGAATTCTCCTCCATAGTCAATTGCTACCGTTTTTATCCCCGACACCTCCAAAAATTCTTTTTTTAATTGAATCTCTTCCTGCCTGGTAACAGTCAAAGCCATTTTTATAGCCGCCGAAGCTACCTCTTTGCTACCTGTTTCCATTATATTCAGCACCTCTTTTCTACGAGCGGTCTTTATTTTAAAATTACCTTGCCAAGCATAACCGTACTTTGGTAGGTCTGAAAAGTCTGTCCTGTTTTTGGAAATGATAAGTTATCTGAAACAGAGCCAACGGCAAAAGTTATGGGAAAATTATAATATGAAGCGTCGATTTCTACCGTATCTGAAGGCTTGACCCGCAAAAAAAACTCATTTCCGGTAAAATTGCCAGCCTTTTCGCCGTTAACCAATACCAAAGCCTTAGGCAGCGACGAATACTGCTTCACCGCGATAACCAAATCAGCAGTAGGTTGTGCCGCTTCCGTATGAACGGCTTCCTGCGCAATTGGAGTTTGAGCCGCCGGCGCCGGCAAAGGTTCTCCTTCCATGCGCTCTCCCCAGCTTAGAAATAACCGGTACGGCTCATAAGCCATCAATCCCTGAACGCCTACCAAGAGCATAATTCCCCAAATTACTATGTGCAAAACCACTTTTTCAACCCGCTGAAAAAACATTTTTATTTTTACCACCTCCGGGCACTTTTTTTATATTATGCCCCAAGTATGATATTTATCCATATTTAGTCGCTAATATTGAAAAAGCCAGCGCTGCCGCCCCGTATCCATTATCAATATTCACTACGCCAATTCCGCCCGCGCATGAATTCAGCATGGAGAGCAAAGCGGCCAAACCGTTAAAACTAGCTCCGTAACCAACACTGGTAGGAACCGCTATAACCGGGTTGGAGGTTAAGCCTGCTATAACGCTGGCTAAAGCTCCTTCCATACCGGCCACTACCACTACTACCCCAGCCTTTTCCAAAGAGGGCAGCACGTCAATGACTCTATGCAGACCAGCCACTCCTATATCATACGCCTTCTCAACTTCCGCCCCCATGGTTTGCAGACAGGTTACAGTTTCTTCAGCTACCGGCATGTCCGCCGTTCCGGCCGAGATTACCAAAGCTCTTTTTTCAGGCTTAAAAGTTTTTTTCCGCTGCAAATAAATAACCCGCCCCGGCTCATTATATTTTGCATCAGGTATAATATCCGCCACCGCATTATAAATCCCCGCATCCGCTCTTGTAGCCAGCAAATTCAGATTCTCCCGCTCCAGGCCAGCCATAATAGCGGTTATCTGCTCGACAGTCTTACCCTGGCAAAACACTACTTCCGGGAAATTATCTCTTAAACTGCGATGATGGTCCAGACAGGCAAACCCCAAATTCTCACTTGGATAACGTATCATCATCTTATGAGCCTGCTCAGGCAGTATTTCGCCGGCCGCAACCCGCTGAAAAAGGTTTAAAATTTCGTCTTTATCCATACTCTACCTTCTAAAATTTCACATAGCAGCCAAAATAGAATTAACCAGATTGAGTTTGCAGTATTCGCCCCCAGTCAGCGCAAAACGTTCATCACGTCCTAACAAATGGTCCCTTATATCTTCCGGTATCCATCCTTTATCATAAAGATAACGGATCTGGTTTTCAGTCTGCTCCAAAAACTCAATTTTAGCTTGCACAGCCTTGCGGGCGTCTTTTTCAATCATTCTGCCGTTAGAGCAAAACAGAGTTTCAAAATCGAATTTTAATATCTTTTTTAAAGAATTTATCAAATCTCTGTAATCCCCGGAGTTTAAAAATACTTTAGCTTTTTCACTCAAAAAAAGATCTCCGGTGAAAATCCAACCCTGTCCGGCTTCCAGTAAACAGATATGGTCACTGCAATGGCCCGGAGTCTCTATAACCTGAAATTTATAATGCTCAGTCTCAACTGTCTCGCCGATGTCAACAGCGGCAGACGGAGGCGACACTCCAAAAGCATACACTCTGTAGACAGGTATTCTCACATATTTGCCTTTGGCGTGCGTGATTTGGGGAATAGCTTTTTTATGAGCCAGAGCAGGCCCGCAGTTTTTGTGTTTTATAAACCAAAAATTATTGCCGGTATGGTCTTCATGGGAATGGGTATTTACCAGTTTATCAACCGGCCAATCCTTAAAATACTGGACTATTTCGTTATGATTGGCTACCGGGCCGGTGTCTATAAGCATATTATCCACATAGTAACAGGA
>JAISWS010000163.1 GCA_031270725.1 Syntrophomonadaceae bacterium
AATTTTATTAGGCTAATAAAAAACAGAAAGCCGTTAATAATATTAAGGGGCTCCTCTAATAACTGACGGTGTGCCGAAGATGTGCGGCGGGGGTTTTATTGGAGGTTCCCTTAAAATAAACTGTTTATTAAGCGGCCTTTTACAATGGCGGCGTTTGGATGACAAAAAAGATTCCCAAAATGATATTCATAAATGTTTTTTCATTCATCGGCGGAATATTAAAAGCGGCTAAAAAAACAGCGTAATCATTAACATCAATTTTAGCGAGATGGCGGGGCGCGTTTTAGGCGGAAAGGTTCGATATGGGTTGTATAACAGGGCGTGTTTTCACATGCTGAAACAATTGAAAGATTACATTAATTACCAATTTAGCCGAAAAATCCATGACAATGAAAAATTACCATTTTTGTTTATCAGTTCTTATTCGGTGCTTTTGATTTCTGCGGCTCATCATATATGTTTATTAGTTATATCCAGCATTGCCGAGATACCTGTTTTTATTTACATGAATTTGACCAGTATATTTATATATGTGGGCCTGCTTTTTTTACTGGCTAAAAAAAAATATATTTTAGTTAATTTGCTGTTTTCACTGGAAGTTATGCTGTTTACTTTTTTTTCTATTTGGCTTCTTGGAGCTCTTGATAATTATATGATAGTGTATTTACTGCTGCTTTTGATGATACAAGCTGTTGTGCCTTACGGAAATAAACGGATACGGATAAACATGGTTCTGCTGATTATTATGACCATAACCGCCAGTATAGGGGTTAGTTTTTCAGACAAACACAGAATTTTGCTTACTCCGCAAATAAATAAAATATTTATGGTTTTCAATATTTTCTTATTTTGCATGGTAACGACGCTGCTTATCAACTTTAGTAATTCTCTTAAAATTTATGCGAACAAATTAAGCTATTTACGAATTTCGGATTTAGAAACCAAGGCTTATACAGATCCTTTGACGCAGCTTTTTAACAGACGTTACGCCGACATTATATTTAATAATCTGGATAATAATAAAATCAACTATATAGCGGCTTTGATGGATATTGACGACTTCAAAAAAATAAACGATAATTACGGTCATGCTTCGGGAGACGCGGTACTGGAATTTGTGTCCCGGTTTTTACTGAAAAATTTACGCAAAGCTGATGTTGTTTTTCGCTGGGGCGGGGAAGAGTTTTTAATTCTTCTTGCGGATGTTAATTTAAGCGCCGCTTATGTTATATTGGAGAAGCTCAGAGTAAAACTGTCAGTTTCTGATATACCTGTTATAAAAGGGACGCTGCGACTAACGGTTACCATCGGTACAGCGGAATTGAATCCGCGCTATCCGTTTAAAAGCATTGATGACTGTGACAAAAAACTGTACCGGGGAAAAAGCCTTAATAAAAATGTGGTAGTTATATAATTTCCCTTTTCAGGCGGCATAGGCCAATTCCCTTAAAATGAATATCATATTGTACAATAAATGGCAAAAAATAAGAAATATTAGAGCTGGCCATATTAAGGGTACTATTTATTATATCGATTATCTAAAAGTAATTAGTGTCAACTTGGCGGAAAGTAAAGAGAAAAAAATTTGAACAGCATAAAAGGATTAGGAGAATTTTTCAATAAAGAATTTTTAAAATCGTGCAAATATTTTCTGATATTTGCCGGTGTTTATTCATTGCTTTTTGTGGTATTTATAAAAACTTTATCTTATTCGGCTCCTTTTATTTTCGCTTTAATTCTGGCTTATGCAGTGCAGCCGGTGATAAATTTCTGCGTTGGAAAAGGGAAAATTAAACGCGGAGCCGCTTCTTTTGCGGTTACCGTGTTGATATTATTGGTATTTATTGGTTTGCTGGCCGCTTTTCTGGCGATAATAACCCGCGAAATCGTACAGCTGATATCATACCTGGGTACGGTTGATTATAGTCAGATACTAAACTCTTGGCGGGAAAAATTATCTTTTGGTTATTTTATTAATTTAACCGGAAATGATATCATTCAGGCTTTAGAAGATAACGTTACTCAGCTGGCTAAAAGTTTGAGCAATCAAACCGGCGTAATTTTGAAATGGATATTGGCGATACTTACTTCAATACCAACCTGGATAATGATGACCATGGTTATTGTTTTCAGCACATTCTTTTTTATCCGCGATATAGATAAAATTCAGAAAATGCCCGGTTTAATTTTCAATCAGGAGGGTTTGAAAAAAAGCTATAAGCTGATTGCGGAAAGTAAAGCCATGCTGGGCAAATATATAATGGCTTATGTAAAACTGATGATTTTCACTTTTTTATCTTCTTTGCTGCTGTATGTGACATTAGGAGTCAATTATGCTTTATTGTTAGGCATTTTAACCGCTGTCGCCGATTTGATTCCCATTTTGGGGCCGGGGATTATACTTTTGTCCTTAGCGGTTATCAGCTTTGCCAACGGGCAGGTCATAAGCGCCGTTGCTCTGGTAGCAGGCTGGATTATAATTGCCGCAGTTCGCCAGATATTGGAAAGCAAGTGGGTATCAGATTCCATTGACGTTCATCCGGTTACAGTTATTGCTATATTGTTCATTGGCCTTAAAGCGGGCAGTTTCATCCTGATTATTTATTTGATAGCATTTGTTTTCTTCTGGAAAGTCCTGAATAAAATAAACCGTTTATCCTTTGATATAACGCGGGATTAATATGCTGTTAAATTAAAATAAAGGAAGGATCTAATAACTGACGGGTGTGCCGAAGATGTGCGGCGGGACTTACCAGAGGTTCCCCTAAATAATATTTTAACCGGACAACATAGCGTAATTGTCGTTTGCAGGGTTTAAAGCGACGTAAAACAGAGGGGCATGATTATGGGAAAGTGGTAACTTGTTAGATGTTATTAACAACTTCATATGGCTGAAAATCAAAAAAAGAAATAATGTGGATATTTACCTATATTTAGTATCGTATACTCTTTTGTTCAGCATTTTAGCGGCGCGCGTTTCCCTTTTGGCGTTGTTTTACGTTTGGGGCTATACGCTGTTTGTTATTTTGAACGCAAGCGCTTTGATTATTTACCTTATTTTTTATTTTCTATTGACTAAGGAAAAGTATGAATTGGTTAATGTCCTGATTACCCTGGACGTAATAGTTTATACTTTATTGGTGATTTATCTTATCGGCGGGCTGTCAAGTTTTGCGGTAATGTACATAATATTGCTTTTAAATTTACAGCCGCTTATTCCTTACAAAAATACTTTTATTCAAAGAAGCCTCATACTGGCCATAGTGACTGCATTTATTATCGTTCTGATTACACATTTTCTCAGGACGCCGGTATATGCGGTTTCGTTGGAACATTTGCGGGTGTATGCCATATTCAATATTTATCTTACAGTCGTTTATTTACTGATGGAAATTATTTTTCAAAACATATTAAGATCTTTCCTGCTCAATTATCAATTACAAAAATTAGAAGAACTGGATTTTCAGGCGCACACAGATTTTTTAACCGGGTTATTCAACCGCCGTTATGCGGACAGTATTTTTAGCAGCATTAGGATGAAAGAGCAGAATAATTATGTGGTAGCGCTTTTGGATATAGATAATTTTAAAAAAATCAATGACACTTTCGGCCATACCTGTGGGGATGAAGTTCTTAAATTTTTATCGGTATTTTTATCCCATAATGTCCGAAAATCGGATGTGTTGTTTCGTTGGGGCGGGGAAGAGTTTTTAGTGCTGCTAAAAGAAGTGGATTTAGACACGGCCTATGTGTTACTGGAAAGAATGAGGAAAAAGCTGGCAAATGCTTATATACCTACAAAACAGGGGCTGCTTAGGATTACTGTTACCATAGGCATGGCGATATTAAATTCCAGTTTACCTTTCCAAAGTATTGATGACAGTGATAAAAAATTGTACGAAGGAAAACAACGGGGTAAAAATATGGTCATGAAGTGATATTTCTTCAGAGAGCCCCCTTAACTGTAATACACGCGTCATTACAAAAAAGAGTTAATATTTTCCAGTTCAATTAATTCAGTTAATAAGGCGGCAAAAAGTCCTTAACCAGTTGACCGCCCGATAATGGACATATAAAATAATAATATATAATTAATTTTAATACTATTTTCAGATACCCTTACCCCTTTACGGTACTAATGGATCATATATCAGGAGCAAGCAGGAGAGTACAGGTAAAATGCGGGCCACAAATCTTAGAGACGTCAGAATATTTGTCCAAGGCTAAGGAAAATAGTGTAAAATGTTTTTAGCGAACAATTCTAAAAACATGGTGCTTGATGCCAATAACCGTAAAGTTTTACTTAAAAGCTATAAGGTGTAAAAAAACTACAGGGATAAATATAAATATAAAAAATGAAAGCCAGCTATAAACTTGTCAATAGCAAAAGGAAGAAAAAGATGAAAAAAATATGGATAGACAGTGGATAAACACGGGCAGGGCAAAGCGGCCCCGAACGGCGGGGCTAGGCGC
>JAISWS010000166.1 GCA_031270725.1 Syntrophomonadaceae bacterium
TATTTGCCATCCCCGCATTGGTGAACAGCGCGGAGAACGCGGTAATAGCCCCGGACGCCATGCCCGCGAACGCGAGCAGATGGAAAGCCTGTACGCGCAGGTCAAGGCTTGGGTCGAAGTAACGGGTTATAAAGCGTTTTGTTATTGACATTTTCATTCCCCCGCCTCGCTCCCGGTGGATTTTATTGTCTGTGCGGACGCGCTTTTTTTCGGGCGGCGGCGGTTGTTGACGCGCCCGATTTCACAAAGATACGCCGCTCCGCGCGGAGAGATATTCCATGTTCCCGCTTTTTCCCCGGCGGTCTGATAATCCAGGCTCATACAACGCCCTCTCTTTCTATGAACGGAACATATTGTACATCATATTACTGAATGTTTCAAGATGAAAGAAGCGAGGGGTTCCGCCTGTAGCTCGCTAAAATCCCGTTTTCAAAAGTGAATATCAACTGATTTTGGAACGTGCAAAAGAAGAGAAAGCAAAGTGGGCCTGTTTGATAAATCGTTCGGGGAAAAAGACAACTTTTTTTATTAACCAACCTGAAAATTGTAATAATGTGTTAAAATTAAACGCGACAGTAAAGATGTAAGGTGGGTAAATATGATGGAAGCATTAGCTATTCACGGCGGCCCTCCGGTCCGGAACAGTATTCTCGCTTACGGGCGCCAGTCGATAGATGACAGTGACATTAAAAAAGTAACGGAGGTTTTAAAAGGCGAATATCTGACTACCGGCCCCTATGTAAAAATGTTTGAAAACCAAATAGCCGCGTATGCGGGAGCGAAATACGCGGTAGCCGTATCCAGCGGTACGGGCGCCCTTCATATGGCTTGTTCCGCGGCCGGAATAGGTAAAGGCGACCAGGTTATCGTAAGCCCCATGACTTTCGCCGCTTCCGCCAACTGCGTATTATACTGCGGCGGAATCCCTGTATTTGCCGATATTGACCCTTTGACTCTCAACATAGATCCCGGCGACATTGAAAGGAAAATCACCCCTGAAACCAAAGCTGTCCTTCCCGTTGATTTCGCCGGACAATCAGCGGATATGGACGAAATAAATAAAATAGCCCGTAAACATAATTTAGTCGTCATTGAGGACGCGGCCCACGCTTTAGGCGCTTCTTACAAAGGCCGGAAAATAGGCCGTAACGCTGATTTGACAGCATTCAGCTTCCATCCGGTAAAACCTATTACCACTGGTGAAGGAGGCGCGGTCGCGACCGATAACGAACATTACTACCGGCATATGCTGCGGTTCAGAACCCATGGCGTCAGCCGGGAAACGGAAATTTCATTGCAAACCGGCAGCTCCTGGTATTATGAACAGCAATTTCTCGGTTATAATTATCGGCTTACCGACTTGCAAAGCGCTTTAGGAAGCAGCCAGCTGGAAAAAATCGACTTCTTTATCAGCCGCCGAAGATACCTGGCCCAATTATACTCGGCGGCGTTTTCGCCCATGGACGAGCTCATAGCTCCCCGGGAAACTGATTACTCCGTTTCCGGGTGGCATATATACGTTATACGCCTGAAGCTGCCATTATTAAACGCTGACCGCAATACTGTATTCGCGGCGCTGCGCGCGGAAAATATCGGGGTAAATCTTCATTATATACCGGTTTACCTTCATCCTTATTATAAACGCTTAGGTTACGAGGCCGGTTTGTGCCCCCAGGCGGAACAGGTATACCGGGAGATTATAACTCTGCCCTTGTTCCCGTCTATGTCAGATGAAGACGCCCGGGACGTTATTAAAGCCGTCAAAAAAGTCATAAACTATTACCGCCGTCAAAATTAATTCAGGGTACCGTTCAATGAACGGAAAATACCACCGGGAATAAATATCCCACGGGAAATCAGGCCTTCCGGACGGCAGGAGCGGGACGCGCCAATTGAATAAATTAATAATCTTTTGCCGGTCCGGGGCAAAACGGCAATATTTATTTATGAGCGATAGTTTTGTATAATATTATTATTACATATAAAAAGAATGAGGGTTATTGATAAAAATGCGGATAGCGAATTTTCATATCGGCGAACGGGTTTTAATTGTGGCGGAAATATCCGCTAACCACGGCCATAACATTAATATCGCCAAAGATACTTTTAAAGCCGCCAAAGAAGCCGGAGCGGACGCCGTTAAAATTCAAACTTACACCGCCGACACCCTGACCATAAAATGCGACAGCGAGCGTTTCAGATTAGGCGGGGGTACTCTGTGGGACGGAAGAACCTTGTATGATTTATACAGTGAAGCCTATACTCCCTGGGAATGGCAAAAAGAACTTCAAGCCTGCGCCCATGAGTTGGGGCTGATTTTTTTTTCCACCCCTTTTGATAAAACCGCGGCCGACTTTTTGGAAAATTTAAACGTTCCGGCTTATAAAATCGCTTCTTTTGAAATAACCGATACCCCTTTAATAGAATATGTCGCCGCCAAGGGCAAACCGGTAATTATTTCCACCGGCATCGCTACTCTCGCTGATATTGAGGAAGCTGCCAACGCTTGTATCCGCGCGGGGAACCATCAGATAATCCTGCTCAAATGCACCTCATCATATCCCGCCCCCATAGAAGAGGCCAATTTGAAAACCATACCGAACATGAGAGAAACTTTCGGCGTAGAAGTGGGTTTGTCCGATCATACCCTGGGCATAACCGTTCCGGTAGTTTCCGTCGCTTTGGGCGCGGCCGTCATAGAGAAACATTTTATCCTTGATAAAGCTATCGGGGGCCCTGACGCGGAATTTTCTTTAGACGCGGCCGAATTTCGCTCTATGGTCAAGGCCGTCAGGGAAGCTGAAAAAGCGCTGGGGAAAATCTCTTATGATATGACGGAGAACAAACGTAAAAACCGTTTATTAGGAAGATCTTTATTCGCTGTTGAGGATATAAAGGCCGGCGACCTTTTAACCGGAAAAAACATCAGGTCCATCAGGCCGGCCGGCGGGCTGCCGCCTAAATATTTAAGCGATATTATAAATAAACCGGCGGTCAGGGGCATTAAAAAAGGCACTCCCATAACCTGGGATATTTTATATTAGATTTTAGGAGGACATTATGAAAACCGCGATTATTATACAAGCCAGGATGGGCTCCGACCGTTTGCCCGGCAAAGTAATGAAAAAAATTTTGGGCAAACCGTTATTGGAATATCATTTGGAACGCCTCAGCCATTGCCGGCTATGCGATGACATTGTGATAGCTACTACCCAAAAAAAAGCGGACGATGTAATAGAGGAATACTGCCTTAATAAAGGAGTAAAAATATTCCGGGGTTCCGAAGATGACGTACTGGAGCGTTATTATTCCGCCGCCGCGGAAATTCAGGCTGATATAATAGTCAGAGCAACGGCTGACTGCCCCGTGATCGACCCCCTGATCGTAGACCGGGAAATAGAGTTTTATTTAAACAACCAGGATAAATATGATTATGTTTCCACACTCCTGGAGCCTTCTTACCCCAGAGGTATCACCGCTGAAGTTTTCCCCTTCTGGGTTTTGGAAAAATCATATAAAGAAGCTGAAACCCCCTCTCAGCATGAACATGTAACGCCGTATATTTACCAAAACCCTCAGCTTTTCCGTTTAGGCAACATGCGGCACGAGACTGATTTGAGCCATCATCGCTGGACTGTTGACCAGGAAGAAGATTTTACGCTGATCAGCAAAATCATCACCGCCCTGTATCCGGCCAACCCTTATTTTACTATGAACGATATACTGGAATTACTGCGGGAGCATCCGGACTGGGTTTTGATAAACGCTCATGTTCAGCAAAAAACTGTTTTATGAGAATATTTTCCGCGGCCGGACTTTCAAGAAACCGGTTTTATAAAACCGCCGTAATTACAAAAACCGGATAGGATATCGGGGATGGCCTTTTATCCTAAAATTCCTGTTAGCCGTAATTCACGGCCTTTTAACTGGTTTCATAAGGAAAAAAAGCGGGCTCCCTTTCTTTTATAATTACCTCTTCAGCGCCGTCGGTTCCGTCTTTAATAGCTTTATAAAAATTAGTTACGGTAGCTATCAGATAAGGCCAGACATATATGTACGCTATCCCTAACGTAACGCTTCCCAGGAGAAACCACCAGAAAAACGACCAAAACAAAATAAACAAATCCTTTTTATGGCCGTGCATTATTTCTTTGCTTCTGTTTAAGGCTTCTAAAGCGCTCATTTCCGGATTTTCCGCTAAAATATAATAGGACATGGAATAAGAAAGCATTTTAATGATACCCGGCACTATTAGTAACAGCAGCCACAAAAAAACAAAAACATTAATCAAAATGCTAAGCCATAAAGCTTTGCCAAAAAAATTAAAGCCTTTAAACAGGTCTTCTACTTTTGGTTTTACGCCTTCCGTAAGGTTTAAAAAAATCATTGTTATCCCCATATAAAATGAAGGATAAATAATAATTACGATCAGACCGCCCGCTATGGGCATTAATAAACAAATTCCGAGACTAAAAACTAAAACGATGAGATAGCACACTAACAGTATGCCGATATTACCCCGGATTTGCTCTTTGGCGGCCATTTTCAGCGGCACTCGTTCTATCATTAGCGGTAATTCCTTTCCATAATGCCTTGCGTTATTTTTTATATTACCACGATTTTTTAATTTCAACAATTGGCGAAACGCTGATGTCTACAGAATTGTTCAGCAAATTGAACGCTTGAAAAAGGGGTAAAATCACGCCTGTTAGTAACACATCAGTAACATCATTATCAGCTTATTTAAACGATAGGGCATTGTCGCCGCGCCTTCACGGGATTGATTAAAAGACGGCCGCAAAGCAATAGCGTGAAAACAAGCTAAATATATCAAGACGCCTTGACATTTTCTTTTGCCCCGCGTATAATATATCAAGGCGGCTTAATATATTAGCGAAAGGGATGATTGATAAATTGAGCGGCTATGCCGAGAAAATCTATGTATTGGTTCACCATTGCCATGAACGGTGCTTGCAACTCATGCACGCCAAAAAGCCGGATAATGAGTTCAGCGGGCTGGGAATAGGCATACAACAGGGGATTATCCTGAAAATCCTGTTAGACGACGATGGAATGACCCAAAAAGAACTGACGCGGAAACTGCAAATCACATCTTCGTCATGCGGACAACTGATTGGCAAGCTGGAAGGGGATAAATATGTTGAGCGCCGCTCCCACCCGGATGACAGGCGGACATTTAATGTTTATCTCACGCAAAGCGGACGTATTTTAGGAAGAAGATACAAAGAAAAAAGCATTATTGTTTTGGAGAAATGGGCATCCGATTTGACAATTCAGGAGAAAGAACAGCTTTATACGCTGCTTAACAAGTTGAATGACGGCCTTGCCAGACAAATAAAGAACCTTGATTATTAATTAGGAGGGAAATTGAAATGCGCATATTTGTTACAGGCTCCACAGGGTTTATCGGTTCCGCTGTAGTCCGCGAATTATTAGATACTGGTCATGCGGTCACCGGCCTTGCTCGTTCGGAATCTTCGGCGCAATGGCTGAAAAAAACGGGGGCGGCAATACATGCTGGGTCCCTGGAGGATATTGACAGCCTGAAACGCGGGGCGGATTCGGCTGACGCTGTCATACATATTGCTTTCGCACATAATTTTTCAGACTTTGGGGCGGCGGTGGAAACAGACAGGCGTGCAATAGAAGCCTTGGGAGAAGCACTAGCGGGCTCAGGCCGTCCTTTTATCGTAACATCAGGAGTCCCCGCCGGAAAAAACGGGCATACAGTAACTGAAAGCGACGACTCCGATCCGGCGCTATTCCCGCGCCTGTCTGAAGCGGCTGCGCTTCCTTTCGCAAAACGCGGCGTGAGAGTGTCTGTTATCAGGCCATCCCGGCTGGTGCATGGTGAAGGGGATACACACGGGTTTATCCCACAGTTTATTGATATTGCCCGGAAAACAGGCGTTTCCGCTTATGCCGGAAACGGCCGGAACCGCTGCCAAGCCGCTCACAGACTGGATGTAGCCCATCTTTTCTGTCTCGCGCTGGAAAAAGGCGTGGCCGGCGCCCGGTATCAGGCAGTTGCTGACGCGGGAATCGCGTTCCGCGCTATCGCTGAGGCCATCGGCGGCGGCCTGAATATTCCCGTCATCTCCATCCCGGCGGAAGAAGCTGTAAACCATTTTGGCTTTCCGGGTCAGATTATGGGAATAGATAACCCCGCTTCAAGTGAAATAACGCAGAAAACGCTGGGGTGGCATCCCACCCATCCTTCACTTTTGCAGGATTTATCATCAGATTGTTATTTTGCGCAAACAGATTTTTGAGGCAAAGGCTGTTGATTGTATTCCGGCCCGCCTGATTTATACCGGATCTGCTGCAGGGACGCCGCGCGTACTCAAGAGATTTATCGGCGGTTCGGCCAGGGCCTGATTTTACGCAAATGCAGAAAATACCGCGGTAAATGCCCGTGATAGTTGTGATTGCGATGGTTACACCGTTTATACGCTCTCATGCGGTACCGTCCGGATTTGAAATCTTATTTCAAGTTTCTGTCCGTGTTTATTTTGTGTATTGCCGGCTTGTTTACTTGTGGGCTTTTTTCTGTCCAGGTGAGCAGCAAATAAATTTTAGGGGGATCCCCTGTACGCGGTTTTGATGAAAGGGAAATAAAAATAAAAAGCAGCCGTCCTGTTCGGTTAATTGGAAAGACTGGACGCATTGTACCGCCAATCAAGGCAAGGCAGGCATTGGATTGAAACGAAAAACCCTCTCCGCGGAAATCCGGGCCAATGCGCGACATAGGGTTAAATCGTAACCAAACGCCATGCTTGCGCTTATGCCTGTTGCGGAAAGTAATCAAAGAGCCTCCCCTCCCCGGAAACATATTTGCTCCGGCTGCCAGAAAGAAATGACCACGTTGTAAAACGCGGAAACCCGTGCGTGATCGCTCCTGCCTGGGTTTCTGAAAGCATAAATACCTCCTGTCTGAGCGCGGATTTTACCAAAATTTTATCGCAAGCTGATATCACTCTTTACATAAGCCATATAAAATACAAAAAAATAATGAAAGCCAGCTATAAACTTGTCAATAGCAAAAGGAAGAAAAAGATGAAAAAAATATGGATAGACAGTGGATAAACACGGGCAGGGCAAAGCGGCCCCGAACGGCGGGGCTAGGCGC
>JAISWS010000210.1 GCA_031270725.1 Syntrophomonadaceae bacterium
TCAGTATCTAAGCAAAGATTTTTCTTTATGCGTTCTTTGCCTAATTCCGTTGTATGAATTTTATCCAAATTAGATATTAGCCTTAATTTATCTTCCAAAAGATCCTCCACCTTTTATCAGGTGTTACATTTCAAATGTCTTTTGTCAACCATTTTTACCCAAATATTTTCCAACCAATTTAGGGGGTATTGCACATAACTCCCTATAAACGCACTACCTCTAACATACCCCCAAAGGGCATATAAGCGTAACGGATACAGGCAAGGCGGTCAAGACAGCAAGGCTAGGGCCTGGTTTTCCGTGTATAGGTTTGTCTAATCAGCTTCAAACCGGGCGTTCCCCCCTGATACCTTACAAAAATTAATAGCCCTTCCCGCTGTTCCGATGCCTTGAGGCAGACTTCCCGCAAAGCGGCACATTATTTCCACAGTTCGCCGGTGATATAAGCGGCTTCCTTTTTTACCGAACGGGGGATCATATCTGTCAAGCCAGCCGGATTTAAGCAGTTTATTAATATCCGCCTTTTTGAGAAATGTTTTTTGGTTCAATGGCTCCAGTAAGGCGGCGAGGGTTTTTACTCCCCCGGCATTTTTGAATACCGCCGGATCGCTCACGGCGTATTGGCTCCCGGCACCTTTTCCCGAAGTTTTTTTCCGCCGGCACGCGTCTGCTTCCCCTCTTTTGCGGGTTTTTTCGACGGCTTCGTTATCCCCGTCGTAGGGGGGGGGATGACTGCGTTTTTAGACTGTGAATAGCGGCAAAATCCAGGCCGGAACTGTACACCGTCAGTTATTAGAAACCCCATTAAGTCAAACAGTTTGTAACCGGGTAAATTTGTTTGTTGGAGGGCGGAACCGGATTCGAACCGGTGAATGGTGATTTTGCAGACCACAGCGTTAGCCTCTTCGCCACCCGCCCTAAATAAAAATTACGCGTATGGAATTTTATACAAGAAGAAAAATATTCAGCAGTATGGTCAATCCCCAAACATTACTGTCATAACACCCGAATCATAGAGTGCAATAGCTTTTTGCAGAACCTTTTCATTTTTACAATGGTGCCTCGGGGCGGAATTGAACCACCGACACGCGGATTTTCAGTCCGCTGCTCTACCGACTGAGCTACCGAGGCTTAACTGATTGCGCATTTATAAATTATGGCGAAGCCGAAGGGATTTGAACCCTCGATCTCTGGCTTGACAGGCCAGCATGTTAACCACTACACCACGGCTCCGCAACGAAATTCATTATATCATCACACTTGGGCTTAGTCAACTGTGTTAATATTTTTTTCACGCAAAACGCATGAAAGTGTTTCCTGCCCAGAGATAAACGGGCGCAACTTTTTTAACTTCTACATCTGTACATAATTAATTGCTCTTTTTTTATGTCTTTTGAAGGTTTACACAAAATCTGAAACAGCTTCTAAATTACATGCTAAGGATATTTGCCAGATGCCTCTCGGGATTAGCGTTGATAGTAAAGCGCTTCATTCTTATGCTTAAAGGCTTTTTCCCCGCTTGAAATGTTTTCAAAATATTCAGGGCCAATTTCCCAAGGATGTTCTGATTGAACGCGGTTTGTTTTTTTCGAGAGCCCGTTTTTATCCTCACGGAAAGTTACCATCTGAGAGCTTGCCCAAACTCTATAACAACTTTTTAGAAATGCCCTTAAACAAAAGGATATCCGCGTAATCTGATATTTGTGAAAAATTATCCTCTTGGGGGAGGGGGAGCAACTGGCTGTTCGCCAAATAAAGCGCCAGCTGCTCTTTTTATTTTCCCTGTTATTATTTGAGAGTTTTTTATCTTTGGATAGATTAGGTAGCATCTTCACACTACATATTGTGGCCTACCATCTCATTTTGTCACGCCATACTGTATATGTATACCCATTTGTGATAACTATCCTATCTGTTAGTTACTTTATTTTAAGGGTTTGGGAGAATGTACTTGCAGCACTTGAGCCGGTTCTTTATTATTGGCGCTGAAAACAACGTCAGCCGCAAGCGCTTCTTCGCTGTTATCTTCTTCGATAGCTTTGATGGATATGCCGCGATGATGTTTGGTATGAGCCCATTCAGACTGATTTCCCTGTTTGATTAAGCCGTATATAGTTACCGGAAACCAGGTTATACCGTAGAAAATATAGGTTATATAATAAAAATACGCCCGTTTAGGAGCTTTTTCTAAAAACAGCCCCAGCATGGGATATAAATATCCTAGGATTCCGAACATCAGCCACACCGGTGAAGTGAAAAATTCAGCCAGCAGGGAAGTGTATAACGGAGTAGGCGACAGAGCGTTTGCAAATCCCAAAAGGATGTTAACCAGCATGGTAGTTACTAATACCGGCTGGAATAAATAAATAGCGCCATCAATAGGATACCAGGCTTTTTCCTGAATACCTTTGCGTATCAGCGGCATCATGTAACGGAAAGCCACATCCCAGTGACCCTGCAGCCAACGAGAGCGCTGACGCCAGGTTTGAGAAAAATACACTGGTTTTTCATCGTATACTTTGGCGTCGTGAGCCCAAGCGGTTTTGATTCCGTTTTTCAACATGAGTTTCATGGTAAACTCTAAATCTTCTGTTAAACAAGTAGCGCCCCAGCCGTGCTCTTTTATTAAACTGTAATCCAAACACACGCCGGTGCCGCCCAAAGCGTTCGATAATCCTCTGTTATAGCGCGCCAACTGCCACATTCTGTTCATGGACCAGTAAGCGGTGGCGTAGCAGGCGGTTACCCAGGAATCATTAGGATTTTTAGTATCCAGATAGCCTTGTATAGAACGATACCCTTGTTTTAATTTTGAATTCATTTCCAAAAGGAAATTGGAAGAGACTACATTGTCAGCGTCAAAAAGACATATGGCATCGTATTCCGCCTCCATAGAAAATAATTGTTCGAACATCCATTCCAAAGCAAAACCTTTGCCTTTTTTTTCTGAGGTGCGCTCAAATACTTTCGCTCCTTCAATGCTGGCGATAGCGGCGGTATTATCGGTACAATTATCCGCTATAACATAGATGTCATAAAGTTCTTTTGGATAGCTTAACTTCTTTAAGCTGTCGAGATGATACCTGATAACTTCTTCTTCATTATGAGCGGCAGTTATAAGAGCAAATTTTTTAACCGGATTATAATCCTTTTCTTCGCTATGTTTCCACCATCCAGCGACTGAGATGAAATAATAATAAAATAAAAACACAAAAATAATCACTTCAGAAATAGTAACAACCGTGGTCAGTATATAAAATAACCACCCTTCGAACAAAAAAATACCTCCTCTCAATGGCAACAAATAATAGTATGTAGTAAAAATTTTAATAATTTATATATTAGCTTAATTATAAAACTGCCGGTTAAAAACCTATTAAAGATTAGCAGATTTTGCAGCCGGTAACAATAGGTATTTTATTAATAAAATATTATTTTTTATGATGTATTTTTACAGTATTATGTTCAGCCGTGTTTAATTAAATTTATATTTAATAGTTATACAGTAATTTTTTAAAAATAATTCAATATACTTTTCAAAGAATTGACCATTAATAAAAAAATGGCAAGATAAATGGCAAGATATAATAAACAAAAAAAGGAAAAACAAATAAAATTTCAAAGAAAAGGCTAAAATATTAAAAAACATGAAAGTATATTATAATTTTTTACGATAACTAAAATTAAGTAAGTCATATTTTCAGTTTGAGTTAATATTTATTTAGTTCTAGGAAAATACTATATTGCACATACTTAAATTATTGGCTACAGTATAGTTAAATAGTATTTTTACAATAAATAAGGAAGGAGCAAAACAAAGATGGCTAGTCAAGACAATGTAACAAAAGGATTTTCAGTTGTGGAAAAGGGATTGGAAAAATATTGGGATATGTGGTTATTAGCTTTAGGCAGTTTTTCATGGTCACAGGAACAGCTGGAGAGCGCTGTTCAAAAATATTTGAGCCAAAGAAAAGTTGAACGCGACGAAGCGTTAAAAGTAACAGAAGATTTATTGCAGCAAGCTAAAAAAAATCAACTTCATTTTCAGAATTTAGTTAAAGAAGCGGTTACCAGCGCGGTAGAAAACGCTAATATCCCTAATTTCAACTATATAAATGATTTAACCAAAAAGGTTGATGAACTCAGCAAGAAAGTTGAAAATGATTAATTAATGGAGATAGATGAGCGGTTATGGCCATTTGGTTATAGCCGCTTGTTTATTAGTAGCAGAAAGGTGAATTTTCATGGCCAAAGACAATGGAAATAAAATTAACGACGAGGCTTCCCCTGGTGATGAAACTATAGCTGTTCCGGATTTAGCGAAATTCTGGAAAGAAATTTATTTTAGTACCGAAGAAGCTATGGGAAAAATAGTTAACGAGATGATGACCAGCTCTGCTTATGTTGATTCCATGAACCAGATTAAAGATAAGTATTTAAAATCCTATCAATGGAATACTCAAAACATAGATAAAATAATGGAAAGTAATCCGTTAGCCAGCAAAAAAGATATTTCAGGGCTGGCAGAGTTGATAGTAGGAATAGAAGATAAAGTGGATAATATTGATTATCAGATAACGGCTCAAATACAGGCTTTGGCTGGTAATTTAATGAAATTGGTTGATTTTCAGGCGCAGCTGCAATCTAGACTTGCGGAAGAAATGGCGCAGGTAAAGTCATCTTTAGAGCAGCTGGCTCAGCAGCAATTGCCAGACAAGCGCACAGTCGCCGCTGAGGTTCCGGACGCCCCGCCTTTGGTTAAAAGGGCAGCTTCTGGCGCCAAGAAGACGGAAAAGAAACCTGCGTCCCGAGCTAAAAAATCCGCCGCCGAAAAATAAGATTCATAATGGAGCGCAGCTTTTGCGGACAGAAATTTACGAATGAACGGAACTATATATTAATTAAAATTATACGATATTGATTCATTTAGGAGGAAAAGGGCATTGAAAGAAATAAAATTGCTGACCGGCTCCGCTCAGGAAATTGGCGAACAACTTCAGGAAAATGTTGACCGCATGATTGAGACCACTGCCAAATGGGCTGAACTGTTAACATTCGATCCTTTTCCCCAGACCGGCATGACACCGAAAGAAACGGTATGGAGAAAGAATAAAACCAAGCTGTATCATTATATACCTGTTAACGGTACGGTTTCGCATAAGGTTCCCTTGCTGTTTATTTACGCTTTGATCAATAAACCGTTTATACTGGACATCGCGCCTGGCATGAGCATGATCGAAACCTTAGTCAATAAAGGTTTTGACGTGTATTTACTGGACTGGGGGGAATTCGCCTGGGAAGACCGCAATTTGAGCATAGGAGATTTAGTCTTTGATTATATTGCTCACGCGGTAAGAAAGGTGTGCCAGTTTTCAGGGATAGATCAGCTTACTATTCTGGGTTATTGCATGGGAGGGACTATCGTATCCATGTATATGTCGATTTTTAATACCCCCAAAATTAAAAATTTTGTTACCTTGGCGGCGCCTTTTGATTTCGAAACGGTAGGAGCCACTTCACAATTCTTAAAATCCAAAGATTTTGATGTGGATTATATCGTGGACGTCTATAAACTGATCCCTAAGAATTTAATCGACGTGGCTGTTAAAATGCTGAACCCGGTCAATAATTACATCGGGACCTATACCAGGCTGTGGAAAATGATGGACGAAGGAATGTCGGTATACAGCTGGAAAATATTAAACAAATGGATTAATGACAATATAAATTTTCCAGGCGAAGCTTTTCGTCAATGGACTAAGGATATTTTCCAAAACAATAAAATAAAGAAAAAAGAATTCAGCATCAGGAATCAGTTGATTGATTTGAGTAAAATAAATTGTCCGGTTTTAACCATGGCGGGCAAGAATGACCACATCGTCTTACCGGGGCAGGCTAAAGCGTTTTTGGATATGGTTTCTTCCACTGACAAGGAATATATGGAGTTCAACATCGGACATGGAGGATTGGTTTTTGGTTCTATAGCCCGCGAGGATGTTTATCCCAGTTTGGCTGGCTGGCTGGAAACACGGAGTTCGCTGGAATAAAGAGCCAAAGAGGTTATATTAAAAATTAAAAATAAAAAAGCAAGTAAATCTTTAAGCGGAGTTCTGTATTTGATAGCCATCTATCTTGGATGCCAGTCGCCTGACACCTCCAGCGACCATACCCGGGAACGAAACGGGCCGCTTCATAGTCCCCCTATTAGGTCTTGCTCCAGATGGGGTTTACCGAGCCGTTTAGTCACCTAAACGCTGGTGAGCTCTTACCTCACCTTTCCACCCTTGCTTCGTATTCATCACCGAAGCGGTTTGTTTCTGTGGCACTAGCCTTAGGGTCGCCCCCACTGGACGTTATCCAGCATCTTGCCCTATGGAGCTCCGACTTTCCTCAAGCTTAAGCCTGCGGCTATCTGATTTACTTGCTATTTTCATTAATTATGGACTATAAAAGCGGAGCGTGTAAAGGGTTTTTACGATTTTTTATAAGGAGCCTTTTAGAAAAAGGATAATTAGTGTATTTGCAGAATAATAATTTTTAATAAAGCAATTTTTACGTGCGTATGCGCGTTATGTATTTTATAGTAAAGGTTGGAGGTGAAGTAAAGTTGGCGGTTTTAGGTTCCGCGGCCGGAGGAGAGGGCGTTTTTCACAATCCACTGGTTGTTATGCTGTCGGTGTTGATATTTACTTATTTTTTTGTTAAGTTCTGCGGCTGGGCGAAAAGGAATACTCTGCCAGCCGGCGCGAAAAAAGCGATTTTTATTTTGACCGCTATAGGAATAGTGGGCCTTAACGTATTGTATTACATAGGCAACTCCGCTATTTCTCAGGGCAATGGCTGGAGTATGGCAACTTATGCTTTGATAGGGGCGTTGATATGGGTGTTTGTTTTTGCTTACGCGCTGATGACGGAAAAAGCGAAATCAGAATAAACTACGGCTCTGGATGTTAAGACACGAAAAAGACAGTTGGCAAGCTGTCTTTTGGCGTGTGCGGAACCTTAATCCTAATGTTGCGCCTTCTATTCATTCATAATATGTTGTTGTGTTTACCTCCAAAATACGTATGTTTTCATCAGACAATATTGATATGATATATTTCCAGCCAGTAGTTAATCTGCAAAAAATAAGCGATCGTTTGCGGGGTAGTCATAAGCTGACCGTACCATGGTACAGGGTTGTCAGCGGAAAGTAATTTATCCAGGGCTTTTTGGTCAATAAGTTGCAGAATAGGCGACTGGGGATCATGTATTATATCCCGCAGCTTCCCTGAAACCGCTTTAAGATATTCGGGATGATGGGTTTTGGGGTAAGGGCTTTTTTTACGCCATAAAATTTCATCAGGTAAAATACCGCGCATGGCAGTGCGCAGCAATCCTTTTTCCTGATTATTGTAATCTTTCATTGCCCAAGGCACAGAATAAAGGTACTCGGCTATGCGGTAATCGCAATAGGGAACTCTTACCTCTAAACCATTATACATACTCATCCTGTCTTTGCGGTCCAGAAGGGTTTGCATGAACCAATTCAGATTAAGATTTACCATTTCTTTCATACGGCGCTCTTCACTACTGCGCTCCGGCAGTACGGAAGTTAATGCCAGGGTATCTCTGTAGCGTTTATCCACGTAATCATAAGCGTCGATTCGTTCAGCAATTTCCGGCCTGAGAAACCCAATCCGGTAACCGGTGGACTGAGCCCAGGGAAATCCGTACCGTTCCCGAATTTCTTTATCACGATACCAGGGGTAGCCGCCAAAAATTTCATCCGCGCATTCTCCTGACAAAGCTACGGTAGCGTAACGTTTAATTTCCCGGCAAAACAGTATTAAAGAAGAATCTATGTCAGCCATTCCAGGAAGGTCCCTGGCTTCTACCGCCGAATATAAAGCATCGACCAGGTCGTCAGTTTCCAGAACAATAAAATGATGCTCAGACGTTAAATACTGGTTCATACGTTCAATATAGCTCCGGTCACTGTTTGGCTGAAATTTACTCCTTTGGAAATAAATATCATTATCTTTATAATCAACGGAGAAAGTGCGTAACTGTTTGCCGTGCGCGCGCAAAAATTCATCGGCTACCGACGAAATGATGCTCGAATCAAGACCTCCGGAGAGAAAAGTGCCAACAGGAACGTCGGACACTAACTGCCGCTGTATGGCGTCAATTACCAGTTCGCGTACTTTAGCGGCGGTTTCTTCAAAAGAATCCATATGGGCCTGATCCTTCAGCTTCCAGTAACGCCAAAATTTAAAACCGTCTCTGTCGTAAAATCCGCAGTGGGCCGGAGGCAATTCTTTTATGCCGCGGAATACGCCGTAGCCGGGGGTGCGGCCCGGGCCAATCAGCATAATTTCCGCTATGGAATCGGTATCTATTTCCGCTTTAACCATAGGATGCGCCAGCAGGGCTTTAATTTCGGACGCGAACAAAAAAAGATTGCTGGGAGCGGTGTAAAAAAAAGGCTTCACTCCTATACGGTCCCGGGCCA
>JAISWS010000010.1 GCA_031270725.1 Syntrophomonadaceae bacterium
TATCGAATGGGCGCATAAAAACGGCATCGTGCAGGGCGTCGGCGGCAACAAGTTCGCGCCGGAGGCGCCCATCACCCGTGAGCAGATGGCGGTGATGATGGTTAACTACGCCAAAGCCGCCGGCTACACGCTGCCTGTGTCACAGCAGGCCAACGCCTTTGCCGATGACGCGCAGATTAGCGATTGGGCGAAAGACGCGGTAAAGGCTATCCAGCGGGCGGGCGTGATTTCCGGCAAGCCGGGCAACCGCTTCGACCCCCAGGGCAGCGCCACCAGAGCCGAGGCCAGCGCCATCCTGCACAAATTTATACTGGCCGCCGACGGAGAGTAAAGAACAATGAAATAGCGTAACGCGAACCTAAGCCCTGAAAATGCTCAAAGCGGACGTTTTCAGGGCTTTTTCTTACAACACCCGTATAATTTTCGCGAGCGAAGTTATACAGGCTCACACAAGGGCTTATAGGCGCTTTTCCGTATTTATGGCAATAAAAAGAAAAGCCTGTGATATCAAAAAATGTCTTTCACTTTCACATCACAGGCCGGACGTTTTTTATTCTTTAAAGGGAGGCTCTTTCCACCAGGGATAAAACGGAGGAATGTCGCGGCTGGGATCCATACTGTACTGAGGAGCGCGTTTTTCCTTGAAAGAGGCTATTCCTTCCTTGACATCAGCTTGCTGGCCTAACCAATAAAACATTTTGGATTCAATCCTATGGGCTTCCATAGGATGATCGGCGGAATTTAACCGCAGGAGCATCTGTCGCACCATAGCGACTGATACGGGCGCGGTGTTAGCAGCGATTTCACGGGCCAGCTCGTAAGCTTTAGGCAATACCTGGTCAGGGGGAACTACATAATTGGCCAGACCGCTTTCCAGTGCTTCCTGAGCGGTAAAAATCCTGCCGGAAAGGCACCATTCCAGAGCCTTGCCCATGCCTACCAGACGCGGCAGAAGCCAGCTGCAGCAGGCGTCGATGACAATCCCGCGCCGGACAAATACGATGCCTAGTTTGGCGTTGTCGGCAATGATTCTGATGTCCATAGGAAAAGTGATAGTCAGGCCGATACCTACAGCGGATCCATTCATGGCCGCGATGATGGGTTTTTTGGATTCCAGAAGACGTAAAGCTAAAACGCCTCCCCCGTCGCGATGCTCCTCAATGGTGGTCTTTGAATAATTGAAAGTATCGCCTCCTTTAGAGGATAAGTCGGAACCCGCGGAAAAGGCTCTGCCGGCAGGAGAGCCGGTAACAACGATTGCTCTGATGTCAGGGTCTTTTTCCGCCTGGTCAAGAGCGGCTATAATTTCGTTTACCATTTGTCTCGTAAAAGCGTTCATATTGTCAGGACGATTTAAAGTAATGGTCAGTATACGATCAGCCGTTTCGTACTTAATTTGTTCGAAATCCATTATACAACCTCCTTAATCAGGCTTTGTATATCATACTAGTATTCATTTTCAGGGATGTCAATATTATTTGACAATTATTGTAATATTTTGCGTAAAATAATATGAACATTAATTTCAAAAATATTGAATGCTAAAACAGATTCCTGGTTAACGGCGGCGAAAAATAATATAATGGTTATAGTCAGGATTGCTGAAAAAAGGAGATTCCAGCATGGATAATTTTTATTTTATTTATGGAACTGAAGAATTTTTAATTGATGATAATATACGTAAAGTAATCCTCGCTTTAAAAGACGCCGCGAATGATGAACCGGAAGTCGTCGTGAATTACGGGGATGAGCTGAGTCCGGAAAGTTTAATGGAGGTATTGGATTTTTCGCCTTTATTTAACTTGAGGCGGGTTTTGGTAATAAAAAGGATTCCCTGGCTGGGCGGCGGCAAACGTAAAAACATGGCAGAAAATTATTTTAAAATTTTAGAGAACTACCGGCAATCTCCCCCTGAAGGCCAGACAGTGATTTTAACAGCTAACGAGCTGCCGGCCAAATCCAATTGGGCTAAGTTTTTTAATAAAAAAGCGGAAGTAATTAAATGCGACCCTTTGGACAAAGAACATTTGTCCGCCTGGATAAAAAACACTTTGGCGGAGCGGCAGATTAAAATTAACGCTGATGCCCTCAATATGCTGGTCAGCAGTAAAATAAACATGTACAGTGTGAAAAATTTATTGGATAAGCTGGCTTTGATGAATTTAAAAGGGAAGATAAGTAAACAGGATATAGAAAATGAGCTGCCAGATGAAAATAATGTTAAAATTTTTAGGCTGTTGGACGCTTTGGTGGGAAAAAACCTGCCGTCGGCTTTGAATGTTTTTCAGCAGCTATTACAGCAGGGAGAACCTCCTTTGGCTTTTTTATTTATGATAGTAAGGCAGTTTGTTTTATTGGGAAAAGTCAAGGCTTTTCAGGAAGCCGGGTTGGAATACCGGCAAATTGTAGAGCTGACCGGACAAAGAGATTTTGTGATACGCAATTTGATAGGAAAAAGCTCAAATTTTTCCTGGGACGAGCTGGCAAAGTTAAACCGGCTGTTTTTGCAAACCGATGTCAGTTTGAAGACTACCGGCCAAAACCCTGACGCGCTGCTGGAAAATCTTATAATTGAAATTTGTACTTTGCGGCGGGCGTGATAAAACCGCGTTATATTTATGATTAGGAAATCAGGCGGCAAATAAAGCGGATCGCAAAAGTGGGTGCTGTTTCCGAACGCTCTAGTATTCTTTCAAGTGCGGGAGATGCTCAGGCAGGCGTCTTCCATACTTCTGCGGGCAGCCATACTGTACCTTGCGGCTTTTCAATTTTTTAACTTTTAGGGCTGCAAGCAGGCTGCCCGGCAAGGGACGGATTTAATTGCGGAGCAATATTACCGGATAAACTGAGCGCCTTTGTGAAAGTTTTTTAAAAATCGGCAGTAATATAGGTAATTGCTGAAAATGAAAGGGGACCGTTATGAATATGCGAAAGATTAACGTTTTAAGCGCCGCGTTGTTATTTTTCTTTTTGGCGTCCGCTGTATGGGTTTTGCCGGCCGCGGCGCAGGAACCGGCTTTGAAGCTGGAAGACGCCATAGTAAAAGCTAAGTCGGTGATTACCATCCCGCCCGCTTTTACCGAGTTTACTTATACTTATGATTCTTATAACCAACAATCGTTCTGGAGATTAACCTGGAATGACGCCGAAGGAAAAGGAGGGTTAAATATTACGGTTGACGCTTATGAAGGGGATATATGGGGCTTGGATTATTGGCGTCCTGACGACGGAGCCGCTATAAAGTCCGTCATAATGATGGATGACGCCCAAAAAATTGCCGAAGATACTTTAGCGCGGCTGATTCCCGATAAAAGCGCGCAATTAGTGCTTTTGGACAATACTACCATGCCTTTGGGAGCGTACGGAGACAGCAGTTTCAGATTTAACTGGCAGCGTTACGCAAACGGAATCCCCGTTTTGAATGATACCGCGTTTATATATGTAAACAGCCACACCGGAGAGGTTATGAATTATAGCCTGAATTGGACTTCAGGCGACATACCCTCTTTGGAGGGAATTATCAGCGGCGATAAGGCGGAAGAAGTTTTTAGAAAAGAAAACAGTTTGAGTAAAAGATACCTGATTGAGGCGCAGTTTCGTCCCTTGGATAAAAGCGCCGGGTCAAAGATAAAAAGCAAACTGGTCATAGGCTATGAAGAAAACAGCGCTCCTTTAATTGATGCCTATACCGGCGCACTTGTTAATTTAAAGGCCGGCGAGTATGTAAACGACAGTGATTATCGCTTTTCTTTTTCCAATGAGGCGGCGGCAGCGGATATGCAAAAAACCAGCGGTGCCGGCGGCAGCGTTCTTTCCCCTCAGGAAATAGCCGAAATGGAGAAAAACAATTTGGTAATGCCGCAAGGTGAAGCCGTAGGGTATTTGCTGAAATATTTTTCCCTTTCGGCCGGAGCTGTTGTCCAAAGTTCCGGTTTAGGGTATTACGGGCAGGATAATAACCGCAAAGTATGGAATATAAGCTGGAACGGCGGTTCGCAGGGGTATATTAGCGCCGGTATAGACGCGAATACCGGGCGGATATATAATTTCAGCCAATGGAGCGGTGAAAAATATAAAGAACCGCTTTTGAAGAGGGAAGAAGCGCAGCGTACAGCGGAGGATTTCCTGAAAAAAATTGAGCCTCAGTTTTTTGGAAATTTGCGTCTGGAGCCGTTCCATGAAACGCCCGTTCCCGATATGTTGAATGATGAAAAGGTAATACTGCCTGACCATTATACTTTTACCTATACCCGCATGGAAAACGGAATTCCTTGTCCGGGAGAAGGGATCAGCATAAATATTTCAGCGGTGGACCGCAGCGTACAGTATTACAGCCTGACAGTTAATGATATTGATTTTCCCGCCGCTGCCGCTTCTATGGACGAACAAAAATTATATGCTCTATGGCTGGAAAAAGCCCCCATGACCTTATGCTATGTGGTAATCAGCAATAATAACGGGAATAACCGCTTGGTAACCGTATTTAAACCTTTAGCGCCCGACAGCGGAAATTATTTTTCCTACATTGACGCTGTCAGCGGGATCTGTTTAAATTACAGAGGAGAAGAGTTAACTCCCGATAAGATTTTTTCATATCAGCGGTTTACGGATACCGGAGGGCATTTTGCCGAAAAGGAAATAGTTATTTTAGGGCAGGCGGGCTTGCTGACGCAATATGGAAATGAATTCCATCCAAACGAAAATATCGTATGGCTTGATTATCTGAAGACGGTTGCGGGTGTTTTTCGAGGGCAGGGGAGTATAAGCGGCATTGATGAGGATGGCTTACTGCAATTATGTAAAGACGCCGGCTATATAAAAAATGACGTGGATTTTAGGGCTGAAGTAACTCACGCTCAGGCTCTGCAAGTAATAATTAACGCCCTTAAACTGGAACACATAGCGGTTAAGGGCGATATTTTCAATACGCCTTTTCCTGAGGATGAATCCGTTACCCCGGAGATCAAAGGCTTTGTGAGCCTGGGTAAAGGATTGGATTTATTTTATATGCCTGAAGCTTTTAACGCCGGCCAGAGTACCACCAGAGGAGAAACGGCTTATGCGGTTATTCACGCTTTTAATCAATTAAAAAATTAAATTCTCTGTGGAAAAGCATTGCGCGGAAACAGCTGGCTGTATAAAACACGGCTCCTGCCGCTTACCGGCACGGGTATCTGACAAAAGCCCGGACATATAAAAACGTCAGGCTTTGGCCGAAAAATAACGTCAAGCGTACTGAAACCTCCTGTTGATGGTAAAATCAAAGGAGGTTTTGGTTTTTGAAAATAATGGATAATAAAAATTTACAGGGAAATAATAAATGTTTTAACATAACCCGATCGGTTTAAAATTTATTCAGCCGTTTGGGTTAAGTTAGCTTTCTCCGCGTTGAACCTTTTAGCCAGAGCGGACTTTTTGCGAGCCGCTGTATTTTTATGCAAAATCCCCTTGCTTACCCCTTTATCGATTAAAGAGATAAGTTTAATAAAATTATCCTGTGTTTGCTCTATATCAGTACCTTGCATAGATACTTCGAATTTCTTATACGCAGTATTTAAACGGCTTTTCCGCGCTTTATTGCGCAAACGATTAGCTTCGGCTCTGCGAGCCCGTTTGGCAGGAGTTTTACTCTTCGCCACTTTTTCATCCCCTTATCCGATAATTATTTAACAGAAATACTATAGCACTTACAATATAAAAATGCAAGCATAAGCTGCAAAAAAATGATACTTATCCTTAACACCTGAATTAAAAAGGAAAAACACGCGCTGTCAACAATTATCCTTAAGGACAACTTTGAAGAATTCATCACATCGTATTTTAATAGATTTATTTATGGGCATACCCTTGAATATGAGCTTCCTGCCCGTTAAAGCCGTCAAAAAACTCGCATAAGGCGGGTAATACATGAAAGCGAAACCTTAGAAAGCACCCGGGCGGACTAACCCTAATGTGTCCGCAAACTTTCAGACAAAACCTTTGCATCCATAAGCGGTTCCGAAACATTTATTGCATGAAATACATTTCGCTTTTGTCCTGTCCCCGTTTTCCCACCTTGTGACAAGTGCCGGTTCACAAATCAAAGGACGGCACAGCGAAACAGCAGCTATATCCCCCTGATTCAAAACATTTTCAATCGTGTCCGGCGTTCGATAGCCACCTACACTGATTACGGGAACCGGAACATCGGAAGACAGCTTCAAAGCGGCATTACTAAAAGAACCTTTTGAAAAATCGGCCACGGCTTGGGATGGCTTGGACTCGGCGTCAATCGCGATGCCGGAGCTCAGCTCAACGGCGTCAATTCCTCTTTGGGCCAATTCTTGGCAGACCCAGGTACTTTCATCTCCGGTCAGTCCGGATGCTTTGAGGTCGCTGTAATTGATTTTAATAAGAACCGGATAATCAGCTCCCACCTTTTTACGAATGTTTTCGTACACTTCCAGTACAATGCGCCCTCTGCGTTCTATGCTTCCGCCGTATTCATCCTGTCTTTTGTTAAAAAGCGGGCTTAAAAACTGACTGAGCAAATAGCCGTGCGCCGCATGTATCTGCACTGCGTCGGCGCCGGCGTTTTTGCAGAGCAAGGCTGCGTCACCAAAATCATTAACTACTTGTCCAATCTCGCTCTGGCTCATGGCTTTTGCCGGCAGATTAGGAATCGCTTCGCACTCCGAAGGGGCGTATGGCTGGTTTCCTTTTTCGATAACCGTCGCTTTCGCTCCGCATTGGCCTAGTTGAACCGTTATTTTGCTTCCCTTCGCATGAACCGTTTCCGCGACATCCGCAAATCTGTCGGAGAATGTGCTGTCGTAAATTCTGTTCATGCCCGAATAAGCGCACGAATTATGGCCGACACCCATCATTCCCGTGATAATCAGGCTGACGCCCCCTTCCGCAAGACCTGCATAGATATCCTTCAGAAGCGGCGCAATCACGCCGTTGACAGCTCCGCCGGCTTCCAGAGTAGCGCTTCTGACAATTCGGTTTTTGATGCGCAGATTTCCAAGTTCAACCGGTTCAAAAATGGTTTTCATTTTTAATTCGCTCCTTATTTCTTAAAATTGTATGTATGTTTTTAACTACATGTGAATAATACTTCTTTTTTAATGTAGTGTCAATACCTACATAACGGGTCGCAGATTTTTAAGGGTACGCTTTTAACCAGCATTGACTGGAATGTCACTTGATTTTTTGGTATAATAAGTTTATTCATGAATCGGAGGTTATTTCATGCGAATAAGCACACGATGTTCAACCGCTATACACGCGCTTCTGATGATTGCGATATTTTCGCCCCGACGAAAAATAACCAGTTCCTTTCTCTCGAAAAGTATCGGCGGCCATCCTGTTGAAATCCGCAAAGTCCTGGGCAATTTGAAAAAAGCCGGGATTATTGATGTTTCAAGAGGTTCAGGCGGTGCGGTTCTTAATGTAAAACCTGAAGATATTACCTTTTTAGATATTTATTCCGCTGTGGATACTGCCGCATTGCAAGAATTGATTGGCCTTCATCCAAACCCTTCATCTATTTGCCCTGTCGGTAAAAATATCCACAAATTACTATCATACCCTTGTGAAGAAATCGCACAGGCTGTAAAACAAACTATGGAATCTATAAACCTTGAACAGCTGCTTAATAATCTGTATGAAATAGAGCCGTCCGTTAAAGAGTTAGCAGATACTATGCCTGAAATATCTTTAGGGGATCTCTAAGAGCCGTTTAGTATCTTTTAAGTAATAGGGGGACGAAAGCAAGAACAAGCATTTGCCAATATGTGAACGGGGACTACTCCATTGACCATATGGGGCTTTGACAGCCTTACCAAGACCGAGCAAGAGCAGATTTTAGCCTATCCCCTTATGGTTTACATCTGCGAGGGAACGGACAAGGAAAAATTAGACTGGTTTGAAATCGTCAATATGGTGGGCGAACAGCTTTCCGCGCAGGAACGCCGTAACGCTATCTATACGGGCGAATGGTTAACCGAGAGCAAGAAGTATTTCAGCAAAAACGTTTGTCCGGCGTATGCCATCGCAAGCGACTACATGCGCGGCTCACCGATACGTCAGAAGTATTTGGAAACTGCCATTCGTTGGATTGCGGCGCGTGACGGCGACGAAACAGAAGATTATATGGCGGCGCATCAACACGACACGAATTATAACGAGTTGTGGCTATACTTCCAGACCGTCATAAATTGGGTTAAAGCGATATTCCCGAACTACCGCAAGGAAATGAAGGGACTTGAATGGGGCATCCTCTATAACAGGTACGGCGCGGACAAGTACGACCCGAAACAGCTTGAAGCGCGTATATCCGAACTTATGCAGGATGACGACATAACCAAGCTTAGCGGCATTTATGAGTATCTGCTATCCGGCGAGGACAGGAAAGCGGAACGCCTTTTGAGCATACGCGCCTTTTCATCGAAAATGGCGCGGGCGGCATACGAGCGGCAAAGGGCATATGTCCGACGTGTAAAAAGCCCTTTCCCATTGAAACAATGCAGGCCGGCCACATAACCCCATGGAGCAAGGGCGTAAGAACGATCGCCGAAAACTGCCAAATGCTTTGCGATGATTGCAACAGGCGTAAAAGCAACGCATAACACAGAGGCCGCTTGAATATCATTCAAGCGGCTTCCTTATGACCGCAAAAACACATTACTTGTAAAATATTTTTACAAGTAATGTTGACAACGATTACGCCATCTGCTATAATGCACTATGAAGGGAGTGATGACAATGTTAACCGCGTTAGGCAAGACCTTACGGAAGATGCGTCTGGACAATGGCGAGATTCTCAAAACTATGGCCGACAGACTCGGAATCTCATCGGCTTACCTTTCTGCTATCGAAATGGGTAAGCGTAATATTCCAGCGGATTTTATCAGTAAATTGACTGAAATCTATGGGTTGGATGATGAAAGTACCATGAAATTGGAAGAATCCCGACAAGAAAGCATCAAAGAGGTCAGTTTCGGAATAGACGGCGCTTCCGCAAACAAACGGGCGGCGGCGCTTGTGTTCGCCAGAAAGTTCGATGATCTTGATGAATTAACTGCAAGCAAAATACTGAGGATTATCAATCAATCCACGAAGGAGGAGTCATAATTGCTGAGCTATATCGCGCAGCCCTGTTCTCGGTTGGGTTTGCGCAATTACACTCTGACAATACGGCGGCGACTTGGGATAGAAAATAATTTCTATTTTCCTGTAGTGGAGTTTCTGGAGTTGATGTCTGAGTTTTTCCCAAAATTTCATTTTGAGGTCACGGAGAATCACGAACTCCCTCTCGGCGTTCACGCCGACATGGATGCCGCCGCTCATCTTATTCGAGTCAAGCAGAATGTCTATGACGGCGCTTGCGTGGGGAACGGTCGTGACCGAATGACGATAGCACATGAGATCGGACACTACATGACGCTATGTGTTTTGGGGTTTCGGCTTCAGCGAAACTTCAGTAATGCGCCAGTAAAGACGTATCAAGACCCGGAATGGCAGGCCAAGTGCTTTGCGGGCGAGTTGCTTAT
>JAISWS010000094.1 GCA_031270725.1 Syntrophomonadaceae bacterium
CAGTTACCGCGCACGGCATCAATGCCGCTTTGTACCGGTAAATAAACATAGCGAACCGTGTTTATCAAAACTTTATTGGTATTTTGATAAGCAGTAAAAGCTATACCTGTAATTGATAAAATAACAATTAGACAAACTAATACCAGCCATTTATTTAAAATTATTTTCCGCAAATAAATATCAACACCTGATTAAAAAGGTTTTTTTATCGTTATCAATACTTTTTTCAATATTTCAATGTTCTCTAAAACTTTTCCTATCCCTTTAGCGACAGCCAGAAGCGGCTCTTCGCATACATATACCGGCATATTAGTATTATCGCCTATCAGTTTATCAAGCCCTTTTAACAACGCTCCCCCGCCAGCCATGATAATTCCGCGATCCATAATATCAGACGCCAGTTCAGGAGGGGTTTTTTCCAAGCATACTTTGATCCCGTCCAAAATTTGTTCCACCGTTTCCCTGAGAGCATTTTGTATTTCTATTGAGGAAACCTTTATGGTTTTCGGCAGGCCGGATACCAAGTCCCTGCCCCTTACCTCATAATATTCCTCCGGTCCTTCCCATATAGCCGAACCTATAGACATTTTTATCTCTTCCGCGGTCCTCTCTCCTGTCAGCAGGTTATAATTTTTTCTAAGATGCTGAATTATAGCTTCATCCATATTATCCCCCGCAACCCTGATAGACTTTGCGGTAACTATGCCGCCCAGGGATATCACGGCTACTTCCGTAGTCCCTCCGCCAATATCAACAATTAAATTCCCTGTGGGCTCGTGTACTGGCAGCCCCGCTCCAATCGCCGCCGCCATTGGCTCTTCAATCAAATAGGCTTCCTTGGCTCCCGCTGATATAGCCGCTTCGCGCACCGCTCTTTCTTCTACGGTAGTGCAGCCGGTGGGTATGCTTATAATCACCCGCGGCCTGACAAACGGAGTTTTGGATCCTATTATCCTGCTTATAAAATACCTTATCATAGCCTGGGTAATGTCAAAATCAGCAATAACCCCGTCCTTCATAGGGCGAATAGCTATTATATTGCCCGGTGTACGGCCTATCATTCTTTTTGCTTCGTCTCCAACCGCCAAAACCTGCCCTGTATCGCTTTCTATAGCAACCACAGAAGGTTCGCGGAGTACCACACCTTTACCTTTAACGTGTACTAAAGTATTTGCAGTCCCTAAATCTATCCCTAAATCCTTACCAAAAACCACCAGTTTATGGCCTCCTTATTCAAATTAAATTCTGTCGCCTTAAGCTGCAAAATTTATTATCCCCGATGATAATATGATCTATTATATCAATTCCCATAATCTTGCTTCCTTCTATCAGCCTTCTAGTAACTTCTACATCGTCCGGACTGGGCGTAGGATCTCCGCTGGGATGATTATGTATCAAAATAATTGAAGCCGCGCTTCTCTTTACCGCCGTTTTAAAAACTTCTCTGGGATGCACAATGGAACTATGCAAACCTCCGACAGATATGTCCTCCATTACGATCAAACAGCCTTTCCTGTCCAAATACATAGCGCGAAAATGTTCGCGGTCAAAATAACGCATTTCTTCCATCACCACATTTTTCACGTCTTCCGGAGTTTTTATCGCCGTCTTATTGTTATAACTTAACGCTATTCTGCGCCCCAGCTCCAGCGACGCTTTTATGGTAATGGCTTTAGCTTCGCCCACCCCTTTTATCGTCATCAGTTCTTCTATGCTGGTATCCTTTAATGAACGCAAACTTCCGTAATGCTTTATGATTTGATCAGCTAACGTCAGCACATTAACATGCAAAGTCCCATTTCTTAAAATGATCGCCAATATTTCAGCATCCGTCATAAACGCCTCGCCATGAAACAATAATTTTTCACGCGGCCGCGTATCTTCAGGCATGTCTTTGATGGTTGCATAATAATCCGGCATTAAGCTTATCCCCCTAGCAAATCCACCCCATACTTCTTTAACATTAAATAGAGCCTTGTTAAAGGCAAGCCGACAATATTATAATAACAACCTTCGACACGTTTTACCAATAACGCCCCCCGGCCTTGTATTCCGTATGAGCCGGCTTTATCCAAAGGTTCCCCGGTAGCAATATAAAAATTTATTTCTTCATCCGAAAGCTCGCGGAAAAAAACCTTGCTCACCTCATACTGCAGATCGGCTCCATTTTTTTCATCACGGACACACAATCCGGTCAGTACTATATGCTCTTGTCCGCTGAGTTTTCGTAATTGCTGATAAGCCTCATATTCATTTTCAGGTTTGACCATAATCTCGCCCTGACATTGTACAATAGTATCAGCCGCTATTATGATGCCTGCCTCTTTTAAGGCTACCGCCTCCGCCTTCTCTTTAGATATCCGCATTACCGCCGCTTCAGGCTCTTCCGAAGCCCTTATTTCTTCAGCGACATCGGGAGCAACAGCCGTAAACAAAACTCCCAAGTCAGTTAACATCTGAATGCGGCGCGGCGAACAACTGGCAAGTATTATTTTTTTTCGCAATTTTCCGGCGTCCTTATTGTACAGTCACCGTAATGAGTTTGTCTCCTTGTCTTTGGCCATCCCATCCGGTAACTTTAATTTCATATTTACCTGGGTTCACAGCAGAGGTATCCCAAAAATACGTAAACCCGTTTCCTTCCACACGCAGCAGTTGTTTGTCATATAAATACAGACCCATAGCGTTAGAAACACTATTGCTTCCAAAAGCGGCGGACGCCTTGATCTGTACTATGGTCCCTCTTTTTACTATCTCGAAATTAGCCGGATTTTGCAGCGTTATCACCGGCGCGGCCCCATTCGCAGGCGTATCTGGCAACGCACTGCCGCCGGTGACGTTTATGGATACGGATTGTTCAGCGGATTTAGAACCATCCCAGGCGGTAATACGTATAATATTGGTTCCTAAGGGAAGGCTGGCTGTATCAAGGGAATACCCCAGCACCGCTCCTGTCGGCCGGGCCACTTGAGTTCCGTTAATATACAATCCCATTGCCGCGATAGGGTTGCTTCCGCCCGGAACCGCCACAGCGTTTATTAACACCGCGCTGCCTTTGCTTACAGCCGTATTAGCCGTCGGTGAAGAAATAGTGATTCCTGGCGCTCCACCGCTTGTCTCAGGCTGGTATATTCCAGTGTCCAGCGGATTTATAGTAACCTGGTTTCCTAAATAGGTGTTGCTCGCGCTTCGGGCGTAAGCCCTGGCTACATAAGTTTTACCGCTGTCAAGCCCGGTCAGAAAATATGAGAAAACCGTTCCCGGCGTGATAGTATTCCCCAGGCGGATTTCTGTTTCAGCTCCGTTCAAAGGTCCCCAGTAAAATCCGTACGCTTCTATGCCGGTACTGTCCGCCGAATTATTATCTATACTGCCCATTAAAATAGCGCCGCCGCCGGTAAGATTATTGGTCTGAGTAGTCAGCGTTATGGAAGTGTTGCCGGCGGCGCGGAAACTAAGAATTTTACCTTCCGCTTCACCGGCTTCATTTTTTGCGTAAGCCTTTACATAATAAGTCGTTCCTATTTTTAAATCGCTTAAAGTATAAGTAAAAGTTTCATTATCGTCTATATAACTCCCTACTATCTGCCTGCTGGTAGGGTTGGAGCTGGTTCCCCAATAAAATCCATAACCATCGATACTGCTGCTGCCCCGGTCATTTACATATCCGCGAAAAGTAACCTGGCTGCCGCTGATTTGCGGTTCCTGAGTAGTAACCACCGCTTTGTTGCCGCCATCGTATTCATCTATGGTGAAATTCCTTAATGTACCATAACTGATACCTTCATCGTTAATCGCGTAAGCCCGGTAATAATACTTCGTATACCTGTTCAAGCCGCTTATGGTCGTCTCAAAATCCTGCCCGATAGAAATATTGTCAGTCCCCACTCTTTTCCGGTTTGTAACATTGCTGTTGGTTCCCCAATAAAAACCGTATTCGTTGATACTGCTGCCGCCGCGGCTGCTTATTTCCCCATAAAGAGTAGCGGTAGTCGCCCCCTGATTAAAAGCCGCTTCAAAAGTTACCACGGTTGCGCGTTCAGAGTAATTATCCCCTGAGTAATAATCGTCGTCCGCCCTGAAAGACATTGTTGAGCCGTACGCGTATTTACTGCTGCCGTTATCATAATATCTTACATACGCCCTGTATCTGTATGTACGGTCATAATCAAAATCAGTAAGCAAATACTCAAAAGAATTGCCGCTGCTGATACTGCTTCCTACTCTGACCATTACCCCGTTGCTTTCACTCAAAGTCCCGCTTCCGTCTTTATAAATAAAGCCGTATTCCCTTATATCTGAACGGCTGAACGACCCATAGGAATCCAGATAACCTCTCAACGTAGCTTCATCCTCGTAAACATCCGCTTCCTCTGTTTCCACGGTAGGACTGGTAGCTGCGTAAACCGGCGCCGCCATCCATACAGTAAAACAAATTCCTAAAGTCAAAGCCGCCCACAATCTCTTTACCCTACGCCTTAAGAACATAACCGCCCCTCCTCAATAATAAAAACCTTCATTATGTTTTATACACACCCGTTTACCTTAACTTTCATTATTTATCGACAAAAATATCATAAAAATGTTAATTTCATATTTATATTATATATGTTTATCAAGCATTCGTCTTTAAATTTTCGTTTTTAAAATTTTACCAGGAAAATGAAATTTTCATTCAGGCAGAATAACGCCCGGATTTTTTGGAAAAGGCATCTATTTACATCCGATTACATCCGAAATTGGCCGCAATAATTACCGTTTTGGCGTCAGCAGTAAAAATATGAGAAGGGCGCGGCTATTTATTTTCGTCCAGCGCAATAATTTCTGAAAGCGCTGCTTTCACGTCGTCCACCCCTTCGCCTGTTTCAGCGGAAAAGCATATGGGCGTACCGCCCTCCCCTAATTCCAACCCCGCTCTAACCGCATGTAAATGTTTGCCGCGCAGTCTTCCGGATACTTTATCTGCTTTAGTCGCAACCAGCAGAATGGGCAAATTGTGAAAATCCAGCCATTTTTTCATCTCTTTATCATTTTCCTGCGGGGGATGGCGGAAATCGATTAACATTATTACCCCTTTTAGCGTTTCCCGTTTTTTTAAATACGCTTCAACCATCCCGCGCCAGTTCATACGCTCCTGTTTAGAGACTTTCGCGTAACCGTAACCGGGCAAATCCACAAAATACCAGTTATTATTTATCAGGAAATAGTTTATGGTTCTGGTTTTACCTGGTGTAGAGCTGGATTTAGCTAAATTTTTACGCTGCACCACTTTGTTAATAAATGAAGATTTCCCTACATTGGAGCGCCCGATCAAGGCAATTTCCGCTCCCCCTTCCGAAGGAAGCTGAGCCATACTGACAAACGACCCTATATATTTCGCTTCTTTTATAATCATCTTTTCCCTTTTCTTTTTCCCTTTTAATGAACCAGAGATTCAGCTAAAACCTGATCCATATGGCTTACTGAAACAAAATTCAATTGTTTTTTTATCGGATCCGGTATTTCAATTAAATCTTTCTGATTGTCCTCAGGCAAAATAACCGTCTTTATACCAGCTCTGTGAGCCGCCAGAACCTTTTCCTTTAATCCTCCAATCGGCAGCACACGTCCCCGAAGGGTTATTTCCCCGGTCATAGCTACATTATGGCGGACTTCTTTACCTGACAAAGCCGAAGCTAAAGCGGTAGCCAGCGTAATACCGGCTGAAGGGCCGTCTTTCGGGATAGCCCCT
>JAISWS010000016.1 GCA_031270725.1 Syntrophomonadaceae bacterium
GTCAGCGTAAACATCTGGGATAATTAGCCCCAATGTCCAACCGAAGAGCCGTATGCCTTAATAGGGCACGTACGGTTCTGTGAGGGGCCTTGTCCGGTGACGGCGGGGCCTACTCGACCGCACATATAGTATTAAAGACCTATTGCAAAAAGAAGGTTTAACGGATATTGCGGCTAAATAAGAAAAAATAAAATTAGGATTACATAAACTGCCTGTATAAATGCAATAAAAAGCACAGGCTATTGCGTGATTCTAATACACTAATCCGCAACTAAACCCGTTTCAGGTTGTACCCCGAAAGAGTAGGGAGCGGATTAGTATCAGCCGCTTTACGGCACTGTTTTTCACACTACAATAATGCAGCCAGCAAACTGGAGGCGGCTATTTTAGCGAAGTTAGCCACGGGTTCAGGATATACGCCCATCAGAATAGTACCTAAAAAGCATACCCACATAACCAGCCGGGCGGGTATTCCGATTACCAACGGAGTGGAAAGTTCGTGCTGATTTTCCCCTTCATTTTGGCCACCGTTGTCATTAACGCCGCCAATAAACATTATTTTTACCACCAACAGGTAGTAATATACAGAAATCATGCTCATGACGAGCGCGACGAAAGTTAACCACAGATAGCCCGAGCTGACAACGCCGGAGAATATAAAGAATTTTCCGACAAATCCAGCTAATGGAGGGATGCCCGCTAAAGACAGCAGACATACGGTCATGACCATGCTGATGAAAGGAGCCCGCTTCGCTAAATTAGCAAAGGAGGCAAAATCGCTGTCCCCTTTTAGATTTTCCACCGCGACGACTACGGCAAAGGCTCCGCTGTTTGAAAATACGTATAGCAAAGCGTAAAACAGCAGACCTTGAAGCCCCAGTTCATTGGCTGATAACAGGCCGGACAGCAGGTAGCCGGCCTGCGCGATGCTGGAGTATGCTAAAAGCCGTTTGACGTTTTTCTGAACTATGGCTATAAGATTTCCGGCAATCATAGTCACCGCCGCCAGTACCGCCAATAATACGGGCCAGTTGAATTCCGAGGAAGGAAAGGCCAGTAAAAATACCCGGGCAATTACCGCGAAAGCAGCGGCTTTTGAACCTACGGCTAAAAAGGCGGTTACAGGGGTTGGGGCTCCTTGGTAAATGTCAGGAGACCACATGTGGAATGGCATCACCGCGATTTTAAATCCGAAGCCTGCCGTCATCATGATGATACCCGCTGTCATGGCGGGGGAAGGCTCGAATAAAGCCGCTATGCCCGCTAAAGAAGTGTGGCCGGTCACGGCAAAAACCAGGCTTATGCCAAAAAGCAGTATACCTGAAGAAACAGCTCCTAAAATTAAATATTTCATACCGGCTTCTGCGGATGCAGGCTCTTCGTTTAAGTAGGCGGTTAGTATATAGAAAGTGATGGTCATCAGCTCCAAGCCAACATATATAGTTATCATTTCTCCGGCCGAAGCCAGCATCATCATTCCCACGAGGGCAAATAGCAGAAAAGCGTTGAATTCACTCCGGCGGGACGGATATTGTTTTTTATTGTACTGATCTGACATGAGTACGACCAGCAGCGCGGCGACGATAAATATAAGCTTGCAAAAAACGCTAAAAGAATCTATCAGGTACAGCCCTGAAAATATATGGTCTTGTATCCGGAAATAATTCAGATTGACTATTAAGATTACCAGCAATCCGGCCGCAGCTATGAGATGGCTGACTTTTTGCGCTGATTTAGAGATTAATCCTAGAATCAGAATCAGTAAGCCGGCCAGAACCGTAAGGATTTCAGTGGATAAAAGTCCGTAAGCCATTATAAAATCCCTCCGATCATAATGTTGTTGATATGGGCCAGCAGACTAGCCACTCCGCTGTTTATAAAATCCATGACCGAGAAGGGGAGTACGCCGAAAATTAATATAGGCAGACCCAGTACAAGCAGCGGAACCATTTCCACCCCTTTTAAATCCTGCAGATGATCCCATTGCTCCAGGCGCGGCCCGAACAGAACCGCTCCCATGGTTCTTAAAATGTATACCGCCGTGAGTATAATTCCCGACACGGCAATGATAGTTATCACGCGATAATGGCTGAAAGCGCCGACGAAAATGGTAAATTCGCCTATGAAGTTGACAGTTCCCGGTAATCCCAAGGAAGCTAAGCCGGCCAGCATCATTCCTACCGCCATGCGCGGCATTTGCCTTGCCAGTCCGCCCAGTTCCTCAATGCTGCGGGTATGGCTTTTTTCATACACATTGCCGATCATGGAGAAGAATAAAGCCGCCATCAATCCATGGGCGAACATCATCATAACAGCGCCGTTGATACTGATAAGGCTGGCAGCGGCTATACCCACTAGTACATAGCCCATATGGCTTACGCTGGAGTATCCTACAATGTATTTTAAATCTTTTTGGCGTAAACATATGAAAGCGGCGTAGATAACATTTCCTAAGGCTAAGGCCGCAATAACAGGGGCAATTACTTTAGCTCCCGCCGGAAATATAAAAAGTCCGATTCTTATCAGTCCGTACCCGCCGATTTTTTTCAAAACCCCGGCATGTATCATGCTCACTGCAGTAGGGGCTCCGGCATATCCGTCCGGAGACCATGAGTGAAAAGGAAACATGGAAAGCAGAGTCCCAAAACCCAGAACCATTAAAATGTAAATGAAAATTTGAAAACCGAGAGCAAAATTCAGTTTAGCCAGGTCGGCAATATTCATACTGGGGTATCCTAACATATCTTTGGCGGTTATGAATAAAGCAATCAGGGCTACCAGAAGGAAAGCGCTTCCGATTAACAAATAGATAGTCAGTTTCATACCGGCGTATTCTTTGCTGACTCTTTTAGTGGAGCCGAACATGACGACCAATAAGTAGATAGGAATGACCACTACCTCATAAAACATGAAAAATAAGAACAAGTCTGTAGCCAAAAAAGTCCCCATAACCCCTGAAATTAAAATCAGCAGCAGCGCAAAAAATTCTTTTACCCTGTCGGCGATTTTCCAGGAAGCGTAGACTGCCGCAAAACCTATCAACGCGGTCAGGAGCATCATAGGCAATGAGATGCCGTCTACTCCCACTCCGTAAGAAATTCCCCAGTCTTTTATCCAATCGTACGTCTGGGTAAACTGTAGGCCGGCTTTTTGAAAATCATAGCTTAAAAATACTATGAGCGATAAGAGCAAACTTATTAAAGCGGCTGCTGCGGCAATGTATTTTATGGGCTGATGTTTTTCTTTGGGGCAGGCCATAATTAGAGCCGCGCCCAATAAAGGAATAAATAGTATAAAACTTAATAAAGGCGATGCGTTCATCATTTTTTAATTACTTCCTCCTCTTTTATATCAGCCAAGCGTTGACGCTCATGCATATAGCCGCCAGCAGCAGCACAATCAAGCCGACATATATATAGACCGTATAGGTTTGGATCTGTCCATTTTGCAATAATCTCAGTTTAGAACCGGACCAGCGCGCAAATCCGGCCAAGCCGTCCACAATGCCATTGACGACTTTTAAATCCAGCCACTCAAAAAGACGGGACGAGCCCAGCACCAGGTTTTTACCTGCCCAGGCGTATATTTCATCAATGTAATATTTGTTTTGCAATAAGTTGTAAATCGGTATGAATTTTGTCTTTATGGCTTCGGCGGAAATAATTTGTTTTTGATAGATAAGCCAGGCTAAAAATATTCCGGCGGCCGCGACCAGAGAAGAAATTATCATGACGGCGGATACGGGTTCATGATGCTCCAGGCCGGAAACGGTTATGTAACGGCTGAAAGCAAAATCAGTGAGTCCGGTATTAACCAACCCGGCTCCTATCGCAAATACCGATAAAATTATCAGGGGTATTGTCATAGGGGCAGGCGATTCATGAGCGTGAAGACCGCCGTGATTGGAACCGAAAAAGGCTACAAAAATCAGCCGGAACATGTAAAAGGCAGTCAGAAACGCCACAAATACGCCTAACAGATATAATATTGTATGGCTGCCGGCAAACGCTCCCGAAAGTATTTCATCTTTGCTCCAAAATCCCGCTAAAGGAGGGATACCGGCTAAAGCCAGCGCGCCGATTATAAAGGTTACGGTGGTTACCGGCATTTTTCCGGATAAATTACCCATTTTCCATATATCTTGTTCGTCGTGAAGGGCGTGAATAACCGATCCGGCCCCCAGAAAGAGCAGAGCTTTGAAAAAGGCGTGGGTGGTCAGATGAAACATTCCGGCGGTCATAGCGCCGATGCCCATAGCCATAACCATGTATCCTAACTGGCTTAAAGTAGAAAAAGCCAAAATCCGTTTAATATCATTTTGCGTGATAGCTATGGTAGCGGCGAATAGGGCTGTAAATCCGCCCACATACGCGATTACGCTCATTACCTGTGCTGATTCGCTGAAGATGAAAAAGGCGCGGGCAATTAAGTACACTCCAGCGGCTACCATAGTGGCCGCATGTATCAAAGCGCTGACCGGAGTGGGGCCTTCCATGGCGTCCGGCAGCCATACATGCAGAGGGAATTGCGCTGATTTGCCCATAGGCCCCAGGAATAATAAAAGCCCGATAACCAGCAGCATGGCGGCATTACTATACTGTCCGATTTGGTTTGGAAGCTGGCTGAAGCTCAAAGTGCCGAAAGTTATGAGCAAAAGCAATATCCCCAGTAAAAATCCGAAGTCCCCGATTCTGTTGGTTATGAAAGCCTTGATGGCAGCGTTTTTAGCGGAATCTTTGTGATACCAAAAGCCAATCAGCAGATATGAGCACAAGCCCACCAGTTCCCAAAAGACATAAATCTGACCGAAATTATTCGCCAGTACCAAACCTAGCATAGAGCCCGCGAATACGCTCTGATAAGCAAAATAACGGGCAAATCCCGGGTCATCGCGCATATATCCCAGGGAGTAAATTTGTACCAGTAAAGCCACGGTCGTAACTACTAACAACATCAAAGCGGAGAGAGGATCTATTAATAAACCCATTTCTACCCGCAGGCCCGGCATATCCAGCCAGCGCAATGAGCTTTCATAAATAAAGCCGGGCGCGGAAGTAAATACTAAAACCGCGGTTATAATTGATATAATGAAAGAAATAGCAATGGCGAAAATAGAAACCGCCGCTGCTGTCGCCGGTTTTCCGATAAAGACGGTTCCCGCCGCCGCGAAAGCCAGGAACGGCAATACAGGAATCAGCCATATATAGTTTAGTATGTCAGCCATAGTCGCCACTCCTTTACCACTTCAAAATATTAAAATCATCCACATCGGAAGATTTTTTAAGTCGATATATGTTTATAATCAGCGCTAATCCCACCGCTACTTCGGCTGCCGCCACTACAATTACAAACAAAGCAAAAAGCTGCCCTAATCCCGAGCCTCCAAGCACATATTTATTAATTGCTACCAGATTTATATTGACAGCGTTTAAAATTAGTTCTACTGACATTAATAAAGCTACCGCATTGCGTTTGAAAACGATTCCCAGTAAGCCAATTCCAAAGAGCAGGGCCGCTAAGAGCAAATAATGTTGAAATCCGATCATCGATCTTTTTCAACTCCTTTCGCCAATAAAATAGCCCCTATCACAGCTACCAGCAATAGTATCGCCGCCGCTTCAAAAGGTATTACGTATGAACCAAGCATTAAATCCGCGATAACTTCCATTTGATTTACTTCTGCGTCCGGGAGGCCGGATACAGGAAATTCAGTGGCTATTATAGCGTAACCTAGCATTGCCGCTATTATCCCGGAAGCGAAAAATCCAGCCAATATACTTCCTTTACGGGGAGAATACCGGTTGGAACGGGCAGGGTCGCGGGACATCAGAACCATAAAAGCAAAAATTAATATAACTGAAATAGCCCCCGCATAGACCATGATTTGAACCATTCCTATAAATCCGGCGTCCATAGTGAAATATACGCCGGCGATGCCCAAAAAACAAAAAATCATTGCTACCATGCTGTGGACTATATTATTGAAAAGTATCATAGCCAAAGCGCATAGAAGGGTAAACCCGGCGATGGCAACAAAAACAATATCGAAAATACTGACAGACGCTAATATTTCTCTCATCATTCTTTCCCTCCCTCATGGCGGTCTTTAAGGGCTTTCCGCACCAAGGCCAGCGCCACTTTTTTCGCTTTTTCCATGTCGGAATCAATCATTTGCAGTAATTTATCATGAGTTACGGTATTTTTCGCAAGCACCTGAAGCAAAATGGCTATATTTTCCTCTGAACCTGCCAGTTCCGCTAAAATCTCTTTGGGCTGTTCCGCGACGCTGGGACCGGCAGAAATTTCAGATTCGCCCACGGTATCTTTTTTAGCTGAAACCGCCTGAGCTTTTTCCTGGCGAATCCTTTCTTTTTCCGCTTCCCGCTGGGCTTCCAGTTCGTCCATGTAGCGGGGGCGCTCATAAATGATTTTTATGGATTCTTTGTCAAAAGTGGATTTTTCAAATTCTTTATTCCAATACAGAGCTGAAGAATTGCAGCTTTCCACGCAGAGATTGCAATACATACAATATTGCATATCGATAACATAAGCCATTAACTTACGCTTGTTACCGCCTTCCGCTTTGGCGACGTCCAGGCTTAACACTTTATTAGGGCAGCTGTTGACGCAAAGGTTACACGCTATACAGTTTTCAAACCTGAAACATAAAGTGCCGCGAAAACGTTCCTGCAAAACAGGCCGCTGTTCCGGATATTGTACCACTAAATATTTTTTTTCAAAAGTGTGCTTTAAAGTTACCCACATTCCTTTTAGTAATCCTAAACCGTAAGCCAAATTACAACCCCCTTACCCACGCGAAGATTTCAATGCCGAATCCGGTCAGGACTATATTCAGCAGCGACAGCGGGATTAATACTTTCCAGCTGAAGCTCATGAGATGATCCATGCGAATCCGGGGGAAAGTCCATTTTATCCAAAAGAAAACGCAAATTACCACGTAAGTTTTTACGGGAATCCACAGCCACTGGGGTAAAAACGGTCCATGCCATCCTCCCAGGAATAAACAGACAAACAGGGCGGAAACCGCTACCAGATTAGTATATTCTGCTAAGAAAAATAAAGCCCAGCGCATGCCGGTATATTCAGTATAAGCGCCGGCTGTTAATTCCTGTTCCGCTTCCGGCATATCGAAAGGGCCCCGGTTTAGCTCGGCTGTAGCCGCTATGAAATAACAAATTAAAGCCAGCGGCTGCATTATGATAAGCCACACATGGGACTGAGCCGCGACAATGTCCGACAGACGCAATGAACCGGTAATCATTACTATTCCCAGTAAAGATAAAATTAAAGGGACTTCGTAAGTAATCATCTGCGCTACCGCTCTCATGGCCCCCATCAGCGACCATTTGTTGTTGGACCCCCAGCCCGCCATCAGAACACAAATAGTGGTCAAGGAGCTTAAAGAGAGAAAATATAATAAACCTACGTCCAGATCCACAACCGCCAAGCCTTCGCCTATAGGCAACACCAGGTACAACATGACGCTTATAAAAATCATAAAGAGAGGAGCGGTAAGAAAAATCCATTTATCTACTTTATTGGGAATAATATCCTCTTTAGTCATCAGCTTTATTGCGTCAGCTATAGTTTGAAAAATCCCAAAAGGGCCTAAACGGTTGGGACCCAGACGCATTTGAATAAATCCGGCCGCTTTTCTTTCCAGCCAAATCAGAATGATTACATCTAATACGACAATAGCCAATACGCACATCCATTGGATGAGCAGCAATATGAGGTCAGCCCAGAAATAGGGAAACCCCCAGCTCATCAGAAGCTGTACTATGTAGTTGGCAATGTTAGTGAACCATAAATCCATATTCGCCTCACACCTACCTGTCCGCTTCGCCCAACACCGGATCCAAAGTGGCGATGTTGGTGATCAAATCTTGAAATTTTGCTCCCCTGCATATCATAGGTAAGACTTGCAAGTTAATAAACGACGGCGCTCGCACATGCAGGCGATGAGGTTTATCTTTTCCCGCGGCGCCTACGATATAAAAGCCCAGCTCGCCTTTAGAGCTCTCAATGTGATGATAAACGTCCTGATTTTCCGGAGCCTTTAATAAGCGCGGGGTTTTGGCGCAAATGTCGCCTTCAGGCAAGCTGTCCAGAGCTTGTTCTATGATACGGGCGCTTTGAACCAGTTCTTCTACCCTTACCAGATAGCGCGCCCAAGCGTCACCGCCGCTGTCAATGGGTACTTCAAATTTGAAGCGGTCATAAATGCCGTAAGGGTCGTCACGGCGAATGTCATAGTCAAATCCGCTGGCTCTGAGGTTGGGGCCGGTTACTCCATAAGCCAGAGCGTCCTCGGTACTCAAGCGTCCTACGCCCTTCAGCCGCCTTTGTAAAATTTCATTACCGGTTATTACAGCGTGATATTCATCTATCATTTTGGGAAGCTCTTTAATGAAACGGCGGGCTGCCGGATAAAAATTTTCCGGCAGATCGTGGGAAACGCCGCCAACCCGCAAAAAACTCAGCAGCAAACGCTGGCCGCCTACCATTTCAAACATATCCATAATTTGTTCCCGGTCTCTCACGCAATATATGCAGGCGGTGGTAGCTCCTAAATCCAGAGCAAGGCTGCCTATGCACAGCAGATGAGAAGATATACGGGAAAACTCAGCCATAATTATCCTTATATATTCAGCCCGCTCGGTTGGGAATATGTCCAGTAATTTTTCCACCGCCTGAGTATAAGCTAATGGCGGCAAACAGCCGGACAAATAATCTAGACGCGCGGTGTAGGGAATAAACTGAGTAAAGGTTTTACTTTCGGCGATTTTTTCCACCGAACGATGCACATATCCCAGCTTGACAACAGTATCTACAATGATTTCGCCGTCCAGAACGGTCTGTAAATGAGCTCCGCCATGGGTACTGGGATGCTGCGGACCCACATTCACTATATAATGGTCAGTTGGTAATTGATGTGTCGCTTTTTCCGCACTCACTTGAGTTTAATCTCCCTTCAGGCCGGATATGACTTCTTGCCATTCCCGACGGTTAAAATCTTTGCGCAGGGGATGCCCTTCAAAATCGTCCGGCAGCAAAACTCTTATCAGGTTAGGATGCCCCGTAAATGTTACCCCCATCAGGTCAAAAGCTTCGCGTTCCTGCCAATCGGCAGTGGGGAACAGTTCCGTCACGGAAGGCATATTCGGCGACACTCTTTTTATACGGCTTTTCAGAACGATATTCTGAGAGCCGGGTATTTGATAAAGATGATAAATCACTTCAAATTCGTCTTCGAAATCAGTAACAGTTAGGTTGGCTAAATGATTGAACGCATATTGATCGCGTAAAATACACAAAACTTCAGGAACAATAGCCGCTTCCGCCATTATGCCCTGAGAGAGCCTGGAATCCTGTCTTTGCAATTTTTCTTCCCCAAATTGATTTAATAAATCAGTAAAAATATTTTCCCAATTAAAGGCGCTCATTATTGATTAACTCCTTAAAATTATCTTTTGCCTTCCACTTTGGCTTTTAATTCCAGCATTCCATGGAATAAGGCTTCAGGTCTTACCGGACATCCCGGCACATAAACGTCTATAGGCAATATACTGTCGCCACCCGGAAGCACACTGTACCCGTCGCGGAAAGGTCCGCCGCTGATGGCGCAATTCCCCATAGCTAAAACCCATTTTGGCTCCGCCATTTGCAGCCAGACCCTTCTTACAACCGGCGCCATTTTTAATGTTACCGGGCCGGCCAAAACCAACAAATCGGCTTGACGGGGCGAGGCTCTGAAAACTTCATATCCGTAACGGGCAATATCAAAACGCGGCGCGCCGCCCGCCACCAGCATTTCTATAGGGCAGCAGTTACAACTGTAATTCAGCGGCCAAAAAGAACGGGCCCTCCCCCAATTCCATATTTTATCAAACCAGGTGCAAAAAACCCCGTTATTTTCCAATAATTTCACATCAGCGTCTTCTTTAAGGTCCGCCTCATTCTTTAGTACCATTCTAAAGCTCCTTTTTTCCACGCATACCATAATCCAATAACTAGTATGGCTATAAAAATCAACATTTCCACAAAAGCAAATAATCCCAGCGCCTGAAATTTAACAGCCCAAGGAAATAAAAATAATACTTCCACATCAAAAGCTAAGAAAATTAAAGCGTATAAAAAATAATTAACTTTCATCCGTACCCATGTTTTTCCCTGGGTATCGACCCCGCATTCATAAGGCGCTAATTTTTGCGGGCCTGACGCCGGCTTGGGTCTGAACAGCCAGGAAGAAGCCATTGCGGCCAACGGAAAAACCAGAGTTAGAACAAAAAATATGCCGATGGTTGAATAATCGGACATCCTGTTATTCCTCCTTATATTAAATTTTCAGGCTTTAAAAGCAAATATTATTTCGCCCACGAATAAAATAATATTTTTACAAAAAACAATTTGTAATTTCCTAAATATTTATTACTACTAAATATAAAGCAATATGCAAAACTATACAAACATTAATATTATATATATTACAAGTTTCATGTTCACTATGCAATTAATATGCCAAAATATATTATAAAAGAATATTTTATAGTTAAACGCGCAATTAATTGTCAGTAGCTGTCGTCAAATATTTTTTCATCGTTTGTTCCTTTTTCGCCGTTTGCTTAGCAAAATTTTTGCGAATAATAATATGCAACGGAAATCTCCTCCTGTTCGCGCCTGCTATCCGGCAATTCACTTTTTTGACGACAGTGGCGGGCAGGGGGATCTCTGCCGGAGCAGCCTCACATCCCCCTAAAAAAGAAAAAACAACGCATATTAGGCCGCGGCTGGACTTACGTACAACGTGGCTGACTAGACGTTAATTTGATTATTCTAACATATTCAATTTCAAAATACAAACTGGCAAATAGTAGGGAATAGCCAAAGGCGCGCCTAAAATAAATCCAGCAAAGAAAAAGGCGATTCTTTAACCTCCGCATTGCTCGCCATCGCAGCTTCGCCGCGCGAGTGTCGGTATGTAAATTACGCAAGCCAGCGTTTATGCTCTCGACGTTGTGTATGCAGGCAATACGCTTGGGCTCTTAATGAGTAAAACTTTTAGTTATCAATTACTGCCGTAATTAATAACATCTTTGTCGATTTTCGCTTGGTCGTCATTAGTTTCCGTCGCATGTTCTATAATCGGATCAATAATGAATTCTTCCGTGATTTCGTCCCGTGCCGGATCAACTGGAATATTCTGATATTTATTGTTTTCAAAATGAGGATCGATAATATCAAAATCATCTATATACCATTGATTATTCATTTTAACAAAGTCAAATCTTTCATAACCTGTGCCTTCAACAATGCGGTTAAATTTCTCTCCTTTACCAGTTGTCAATTGATAACCCGCAGTCAGTGTCACATCCGCTATAATCACGGCCTTATTATTATTAATCTCACATTTTTCTATTTTCAGGGCGGTGACACCTGCTCCGCCGAGTCCGTTCAAGAGTATAACGCTTTTATTCAAGTCGAAAGCGTCATCGTAACGGTCGATGAGATTTTGCGTACAAAGTTCTCTCAAACGTTTTTGATTGGCTTGGGTTTTTCTTTCTTTAGCCTGAATACTGTATTGCCGCAATGCCAGTTGCAGTCCTTCATTTTCAGGAGCGGCGCCATTTAAGCGGTTCATATCCTCGTAATATTGTTTAAAAACCCGTTTATCTTCCTCATCAGGGTCATTAGTGTTTTGAGTGAGTGCATGAAAATCATAAATTAAAGAAATTATTTTTTCCTGGTCAGCCGGTTCAGTTCCTGCATTGATTTTCTGGTTGTTATAAGCCGAAAAACCAGTGACAGCCAGAGCCAGTACCACTATCAGCGCTAAAATACTCTTGTTATATTTTTGCCAAGCGCTTATTGTATCTTTCATTATCATTATCTCCTTATTTATATTTTATGTAAAAGAAAATTTTAATTTTCTCACGAGACACGAGCATAAACATAATCCTTAATTTATTTTCACCAATTTTATTTTGGTTACACTGGAATATGTCGTATTATAAGGGCTGAGCGACCAAATGGCATGATAGCGGTCAGATTAGTTAAAAATTGATACAGAGATTGAGCCACAGTCCAAGTAAGGCTATATTGGCCTAAAGTTGAGTTTACATAGAACCATACGGTGTCAAATTAATAGGTTGAACTGCCGGTTGGATAAATTTGCTCCAAGCCTCCGGCGCCAAGTGCTTGAGATACAAAATTGGTGCAATTTTGCGAGAATTTATAATAATTGGGGTTATTGTTGGATACACTGGTATAATAGTCCGCATAATACGTCGCGTTATTTCTGTTATATGCGGCGGCGGCCGAATTTATGAAAACCAATAACATTAAAATTGCGATAATAAATAATGTTACAGCTTTCTGTTTCATAAAGTTCATATTTTACATCCTTTCTTTTTAATATAACAAATATTTACAATTTCTATTATAATTGTTTATCACTCCCATGCCCATAGCAAACATATTATCAAATTTCCAGGAGGAATCTGAACAAAGGCGCGCCTAAAATAAATCCAGCAAAGAAAAAGGTGATTTTTTTAGCTGCCACGCCCTGCGCCATCGCAGCTTCACCGCTCCGGATGTGTTGTACCGCCTCTAAGAAAATCGCGGCGACCGCATAGTAAACAAAATTTAAGGCACCTGATTTTATACATGCGGAATAACTTTTGACGGCTGGTAACAACAGTGTTAATGTTAATAATATGCGCCATCGTTCGGTGTTTAAGCTGGTTTATTTATGAGAAACTACTGCGTGCGAAAATCTGAATATTAACAGCAAAATATAAAAAAGGGTAGAAGTGGAATTAGATTTCCACAAAAAGCAAAAAATAAAGCCAGAATCGTTTTAGTTTACATAATGCTCATTATGGGAAGTTGGGAAACTATGATATTATTATTTTCAATTCCTGATTTTTTAGTAAAAAATAGCTGTTTTTCCAAAGGGTTTTTGGTTTATCATAATAAAAAATAATTATACCGGCTGCTTATAAGCTCATAAGCGATAATATTTTATAAGACGGTTTAAAAGGAACCTCTAATAACCCCTACCGCCTTTTTTCGCCGAAAAGCCTCGCCATGCCGCCAGTTTCCTTAATTCGTGGGCGGTTAGCAACCATATGTTTCTCCGCAGGGGGTATGGCTGCGTTTTTCGACTGTGAATCGCGGCAAAATTAGAACCGAATCCGCACACCGTCAGTTATTAGAGGCCCCTTAAAGTTATAAGTTCCTGATATTGTAAAAGGAGGGAAAAAATAATGTTTATCTTAACCGGGTATTTAGAACTTATTCTGCCTTATTCTGCGTCTTTAAAAGAGAAACGTAAAATTATTCAGAGCATAATTGCCAGGAATAGAAAACGTTTCAATATATCCATTTGCGAAGTTGACTATCATGATTTATGGCAGAGGACGAAAATAGGATTTGCCGCCATAAGCGGTAGTAAAAATGATTTAGAAACCATCGTAAAAGCGGTGCGATGGTCTTTGGATTATTATTCTGAAATTGAAGTCTCGGCGTTTGAATACGATTTAACCAAATCGCTGGACTAATTTATTGCAATATACATAAAGAGGCTCATTTATCATGAATAGCCGGGGTTCGCAAAAATATTTAGCAAATCTTCATATTTTTTGAAAATTTATTAAAATTGAAAGGATGTTTTTTGTGAAAAGCCTTCACTTTTCTATTTATGTGAGCAATTTTGTGAACAGGAAATTTAAGCCTCTTTTGGCAGGTTTATTTATGGCCATGCTGGTTATATGGATTTTCTTATCCTGGCCTTCCCTTGCGGCCGAAGCCGCTTCTGAAACGACCAAGGCCGTAATAGCGTCAGCTACTCCTTACGCTACTGAGGTTTATATTGTTAAAGCCGATAAAGCAGGTCCCACGGTAATGGTAGTGGGAGGAATCCATGGAAATGAGCCTTCAGGTTATTTAACCGCCGCTAAAATGAAAGATTATGAGATAAAAAAAGGTACTTTGATTGTCATCCCGGAGGCCAATAAAAAAGCTATTAAAATTAATAAAAGAGCGGCTCCGGGTGATTTGGACCTCAACCGGTGCTTTCCTCAGTCTCAGTCCCAGAAAGCCGGTAATGAATTAGCGGCGGCTATATATAACGCGGCCAGAAATAATTCCGTGGACTGGGTAATAGACCTGCATGAAGGATATGATTATTTCAGCAGCCAATCCAGCAATTCGGTTGGGCAAAGTATAATATACCAGCCAGATAAAGAGACGCGGAAAATGGCTGAAGCCATGCTTAAAAACATTAACGGTACTATAAGGGATAAAAATAAAAAATTTACGGTTTTACGTTATCCGGTTAAAGGAAGTTTAGCCCGAAGCGCAGCGGATAATTTAAACGCTAAAGCTATGATTGTGGAAACCTGCACCAAATCTGGCATGTACACCCGTAATAAATATCATCAAATAGCGGTGGATACTTTGCTAAACCGTCTTAACATGAAATAATTAAACGGAACACTTAATTATTTGTCCATTTACATTTATCTTTGCCGTTACTAAAATAGTAGCGGTATTTTTATTTATCTCAATTTTATCAACTTTTAAATCCATGGCTCTTGCTTTTCCAAGACCATTTAAAGGACTGGAATCTTTATTTAAGTCAAGCATAGATATTATGACAAGTTTGTCATAAAATATATTATGGCAAGAAAAATGTTATGGAAAGTAAACCGGCGGATTCCAGAATATAGGCGTTGACCCGCCGGTTTTTCTTTACATAATA
>JAISWS010000182.1 GCA_031270725.1 Syntrophomonadaceae bacterium
ATCCAGGCCTTCCGGGACCCCAGGGGCTTTCCCAGAAAAGTTCGCCTGGTTTGACTTTTTTCCACAGAGCAAAATCCATGGGGTCTTCTTTACGGTCATCCACTTCCACCCGCGCTCCGGCTAACATATCTTCCAAGGAGCGATGAGACAGAAATCCGTAATTGGCAAAAGAGTTCACCCGGTAATAAACGTTTCCGTCCAGCTCGTAAGCAAAATTAAGCTCCACCAGTTTAGCGACAGCGGCGATTATTTTATCGATATGTTCGCTTACCCGCGGATGAACGTGTGCCCTTTTTATCCCCAGGGAATCGGCGTCAGTAAAATATTCCCGTATATATTTTTCCGACAAAGCCAGCGGTTCCACGCCTTCTTCCGCCGCCCGATTGATAATTTTATCGTCAATGTCAGTAAAGTTCTGGATATAGCGCACCGTATATCCCTTGAATTCCAAATACCTTCTTATAGTATCAAATACGACTAACGGGCGGGCGTTACCCAAATGGATATAATTATAAGTGGTAGGACCACATACATACATTTTTACTTCTGCCGGCTCCAAAGTAATAAATTCTTCTTTGGCTCCAATAAGAGTATTATACAAGCGCATGTTTCCGGGCTCCTCTTCTTGCTGGAATAGGGGGCTGAACAGTAATCAACAAACCTTGCCGCTTATTTTTTTCAGCGTAAGCCGCAAACGGGATAAAAATTCTTCCTGGCCCCAGATGTTAATCATAACCGGCAATTCCATCCCATGTATCTGTCCGCTCAACGCGCACCGCAGCGGCATATACAACTGTTTAGGCTTAATTTTCAGCGTTTTGACGCTGTTTTTTAAAAAAGTTTCCACATTGGCGGTGGAAGTATCTTCCGGGAAATATTCTTTAATGTAATTTAAAACCGGTAACGCGTCATTTTGTGCCAGCACTTCTTCACTTTCGGGAGAATACCGCAGCGGAGCGAATAATAATTGTAAATATTCTTCCACTTCGCTCAAAAAAACCAGCCGCGATCTCATTCCGGCCGTAAATAACTCCTTTTGTTCCGGGGTTAGACAGGCAAAGGAATGATAATAAACGGACTTTTTCAAAAAAGGCTCCAGCAGTACGGCATAGTCTTCCAGATTTTTTTTCAACAAATACTGATGGTTCAGCCAATTCAGTTTATTTACATCAAAAACCGCCGGACCCTTTGATACTCTTTCCAAAGTAAAGGCGGCCACCATTTCTTCTTTACTTAAAATCTGCTCTTCTCCTTCAGGGGACCAGCCCAGAAACCCCAAAAAGTTAAATAGGGCTTCAGGCAGATAACCCGTTTCCCGGTACTGGATCAGTGAGGTGGCTCCGTGCCGTTTGCTCATTTTTTGCCGGTCAGCTCCTAAAATTAAGGAAATGTGCGCAAATTCAGGGATAGGAAAGCCTAAGGCGTCGTATATAAGCCATTGCCGCGGCGTATTGGATAAATGTTCTTCCGCCCTTATCACATGGGTGATGCCCATCAGCGTATCGTCAATTACCACCGCAAAATTATAAGTAGGTATCCCGTCGGATTTTACGATAATGAAATCGCCTATTTCTTTCGCCGCAAACCTGACTTGCCCGCGTACCAAATCCGGTATTTCAACAATTTCCTCGCTGGGGACGCGGAAGCGGACGGTTGGTTTTATACCTTGCCGCAATTTTTCTTCAACTGACTGCGGGCTAAGGCGGCTGCATTTTCCTGAATAACGCGGCGTTTCCCCTTTGCTGATCAGATTTTGCCGTTCCTGTTCCAACTCGTCTTCGCCGCAAAAACAATAGTAAGCGTGGTTGGACGCCAAAAGCTGTTTTTCATAGCGGCGATAGATATTAAGGCGTTCTGTTTGCCGGTAAGGGCCTTTTTCTCCGCCGGCGTCCACGCCTTCCGCCCAAGTTAAACCCAGCCAGCGGAGAGAAGATATTATTTCGTCTTCATATTCGCGCCGGGAACGGTCTAAATCGGTGTCTTCTATTCGCAGCACCAATTGCGCGCTATTGTGTTCGGCAAATAGATAATTAAACAGAGCCGAACGGGCGCCTCCAATATGCAAAGGACCGGTAGGGCTAGGAGCAAATCTGACTTTCAAGAGCTTCACCAATCTTCCTTATTTACCAGCAACAGAGATGTTCCCCGCCGACTGGTTTATTAAACCTTTTCAATTAAATATGATGCCACAAACCGCTTTTTATTGCAAGCTCCGGAAGGATGATACAGCGCCGGCAACATTGAAAAAGGTGAAAACAAGTCCCGCATTGGGGAAATATTTTCACCTCAGGCTTTAATATATATTATGAATTATGATTTTTCATACTTGGTTTGGTTAGCTCTCGCTCAATGAGTAAATCATAATTCAATGGCCAGTTTTTCCTGTAAATCAGCTAAAGGGATGGTAAATTCAGGTATTCCCGCCGCATACGGAGCGATTTCATAAAGGTCAAAATATATCACCAGGTTATTCGCGCTTATATAATACTGCTGCTCAGGCGCGATCTCCGTAAAAAACAAACTGCTTTCTTCTGTGAAATAATTATCCGGATTAGCCTGGATTTCAGCTTTTATAATATCATTGATAAATTGCTTATAATCAAAATCCGGTACGAAAAGCTCTGAAAGAGCTATTTGCTTTCCGGTGAGCAGATCGATATTATAAGCCACACGCTCAGTTAAGCCATGCGCGCCGCGGGTGTAGGAATCATAATCTACATATAAGCTGATAAATTCAGGTTTTAAAATTCCTAAACTATACGTACTGGAGGCTTCATACAGGCTCTTAGGCTCAACCGTATCGATAGTCTCGTCTTCCGCGGCCATTTTTGCTATTTCCTGCTGAAATTTTTCCGCCTCATTTTTCCACAAAGCGTTAACTTGTTCCTGTATGGAAGCGGAGGGCAGATTTTTTAAAACCGGAATACTTAAATTAGTAACCATTCTGTCAGTTTTGTCAGTGACGGTATCCGTTTCTAAAGCTACATCCTCATTGCCGCCGTTGACGTTTTCAGTATTCATTTTTACCAAACGCTGGCAGCAGCTCAGCACCTGGGCGAGTTCGGCCCGGGTTAAAGAGTTATCAGGCCGAAAGTAATCATTGTATCCTTTCATAATGTTGGTATTGTTGACAAATATTACTGAGTTTAACTGCTCCGGGGTCAGCTTGCCGGTGTCATGAAAATACGGCATAATCATAATCATCGGCGCGTTGTACCCTTTGACGGTAAAAGCGTTCTGTACCGCCACGGCTGTTTCCAGTCTGCTTACAGCATAATCTTCTGATTTTACGGGAGCGCTTCCTTTATCAGCATATGTGGTATAGGTTATTGTTTCTCCGTTACTTCCTGCGTTATCCTGAAAAATTTCACCGGCGCCCAGTTGAAATATTTGGCCGAACGCAGCCGCGGCGTCCGTTTTGGTTACCGGAGTATCCGGAGCAAAGACATTTTCGCCGTTTTCATTCACGCCCAGCCCCTGTAAAATATTAGCCTGCGTCATTTCCAAAATCACCTTTTCCGCCCAATGCCCCTTTATATCAGTAAATGCCGCCGGAGTATCCTCCGCTAAAGCCGCTGATACATTAGTAGCCAGCATAATACCGATAGCCAACATAACCGCTAATAATTTTCGCATAATTCTCCTCCTCAAATATCATGTAAATTTGTAATACAATTTGCCATACGGAAACTAAATAGTATCTAATATTTATTATAGTATTTATCATATTTATAACTTGCAGTCAACTTAAAAAAACCGTTACGCTAATCGTGTCGCCGCCTTCGTGAGCGTATTCGCGCGGCGATACTTGAACGCCGCCTTGTCAGGCAAGCCCTGAATGAGGTATTATTTATAAAATGGCAATTATTGTCGCGATGAAAACGGGAGAAGGGTAAAATGAACCAGAAAAAAATAGACAGAATAAACGAACTGGCTAAAAAGGCTAAAATCCAGCCGCTCAACGCGGCGGAAAAAGCGGAACAGCAAAACCTGCGCCAGGAATACCTGGCCGCGGTACGAACCAATTTGAAATCTTCCCTGGATTTAATAAAAACCGCGCCGCATAACTGCGAGGGCGGCGCTGATTGCACCTGCGGACACCACCATCATAAATAATATTGACCGCGCTGAATTACGCTTCAGCCGACTATAATTTTTAATACAGTTTATAGTAAATATTCGCGGGAGGGCCGCAAAGAAGAGAAGATTATCAGAGCTGGGAAGGATTAAGTTTTTTCACCGTGCCAGCGCGGGAAGCAAACAGAAGGGGTGATTAATATGGTCGATTATCAGGGAAAAGTAGCGGTTATAACGGGAGCTGCCAGCGGTGTCGGCAGGGGGCTGGCTCTATATTGCGCTTCAATCGGAATGAAGCTGGCTTTAGGAGATATAAACGGCGGCAAATTACGAGAATTGGCAAAGGAGCTTAAAGCTCAAAACGCGGATGTTCTGACTTATGTTTTCAATGTAGCCAAAGACCAGGAATTTAAGGCTTTTGCAGAGAAAACCATCACTGAGTTTAACGCTGTGGATATTTTCTTTAATAATGCGGGGGTCAGCGTTCCCGGTGAAATATGGTCGCTGCCGGCTGAAGAATGGAAATGGGTTATGGATGTCAATGTGCTGGGGCCGGTGAACGGCATCCGCGCTTTTGTACCTTTTATGATTGCTCAGGACAAAGATTGCTGTGTGGTCAACACCGCTTCCATCGCCGGGCTGCTTCCGGCTTTTAACGCGCCCGTTTATTCCGCCAGCAAACATGCTGTGGTCGGCTTGACGGAAGTGCTGAATTTTCAGTTGCAGGACGTAGGCGCGAAAGTCCGCGCTTTCTTATTATGCCCCGGATATATAGCTACCAATCTGCATAATTGTATGGAAAACCGCCCTTCTGATTATACCGGCGCTGACGATTATTTTCAAAGCTCTGATTTTAAAGAACGCTATGATATCATGGCCGCAAATGTGATAAACGGTATTTCTGTAGAGAAATTAGTAGCTGTCATATTTGACGCTCTGGAAAAAGACCAGTATTATATTCATACCCACGAAGAGTTTTTGCCTTTAATCGGAAAAAGGGCTTCTAATATAGTGAAGGGCAGAAGGCCTCGCTCTCCGGGCCAGTATAAAGTTCAGAAATAGTTTTTTATCAGCATGGTTGGTTCAAAGCTAAAACGCGGCGGGGTTTTCATTTTCCAGCAAAACGACGGCCGTTGCCCCTATGCCTTCCTTTCTTCCTTCAAATCCTAACCCTTCCGTGGAGGTCGCTTTCACACTAATCTGCTCCGTATCAATATTTAAAACCTTGGCTATCCGGGCGCGCATTTGGGATGAATAAGGTGACATCGCCGGAGCTTGAGCGACAATAGTACTGTCAATATTGATAATTACATAGCCTCGTTCGCGTATCATTTCATAAGTTTCCTGTAATAGCAGCAAACTGCTGATATTTTTATAACGGGGATTATGATCCGGGAAATGAGCGCCGATATCTCCTAAAGCCAAAGCCCCTAACACAGCGTCGCAAATGGCGTGTACGAGTACATCCGCGTCGGAATGTCCTGCCAGGCCTTTTTCATAGGGAATAGTTACGCCGCCGATTATTAAGGGCCGGCCGGCAATAAAATTATGCGCGTCATACCCATATCCGATACGAATTTTCAACAGCTTCCTTTCGCTAAATCCGTGATTTTTATGGTTAACGAAGTTTTTTTCGTGATTGCCGGCGATGAAATCAGCCAGCCGTAAATCATCGGAAGTGGTAATTTTTATATTATAAGGCTCTCCCGGCAATAGTTTGACTTTACCAGCGTATTTTGCGAATAAAGCCGCGTCGTCAGTAGCTTCCATATGGTTTTCCCGGGCCTGTTCATAAGCGGCTTTAAGAGCGTCGTATCTGAAAACCTGCGGGGTTTGCACAGCCCGAATCACAGAGCGTTCTAATGTTTGGTCCGCCCAAAAATCAGGATCTACAGTTTTCATGGTGTCCCGCACGGGGATACCGGGTATCGCCGCTCCCCATTTTTCAGCGGCCTGAAGCAATTTTTCCAGCAAAGCCGCTGAGGCAAAAGGGCGGGCGCCGTCATGAACAGCTATATATTCCGTGCCTTCACCGGCCTGTTTGATGCCCTCCCAGACAGATTCCTGACGGGTCTTCCCCCCAGGAATAACACATTTCACTTTAAGGTAATTGCCGTAATTAGCTAGTATTTCACGGCAATGGGCAATTTCCGCAAGTTGCGTTATAATAATAATATCTTTTACGCAACGGCATTTTTCCAGCATATCCACAGAATAACATAATACCGGTTTGGATTTTATCAGCAAAAATTGTTTGTTAATACCTGTTCCCATCCTGCCGCTGCTGCCAGCGGCGGCTATAATGGCCGTCAATTTTTTATCCAAATACATTCACCAGCTTTATTATCAATAATTATTGGCTATTAGTGACGATTTTTTCTTTAGGGAACCTCTAATAACTCCCGCCTCACATCTTCGGCGCACCGCCAGTTTTAGAGATCCCCCTTTATTTTATCAGTTTAGTATAAAGATAAATCTCACTCCTATTATTAGTATTAGTATTTATTATAGCAATATAGCAGCATTTTTTCATTTGTTAATGAAACCATGTAAAATTATCTGCAAAAATACAAAACTGAATGCGAAATACTGCCAAAAACGCGAAAATATACCTGAAAGGACGATGTAAAGCATTGTTTAGAGCTATAAAACAGGATAGATGATAAGATGAACGCCGGCATCAATGGCAATACAGGAACTGAAAACAGTCGGAGACGCCGGAGAAAATGGCAGGCGGGGATTTTTTTCGTCCCAGTTATAGAACAAATTTACAATATTGGTTTTAACTGTTCAATTGACAAAAGCGCGCCTAACTACTATAATTTAAGAGATCCTAAAAAAAGGAGGAGCTTCTATGAAGGATTTGCTTTGTGATGAATTTCAAAATGTGGTTAAAGATTTGCTGATATGTCATAGTAGCGTCTTAGATATAATGACTAAACTTTCCGAAGCGACCTGCCGTGTAAACCGGGCTGTTGCCAAGGCGGCCACCGATTGCGGCTGTATATCGGTTCAAGCTGAAAAACGCTGCATACCTGAAAACGTGGAAACCATAAAAGAACTGCGTGAACACATCGACAATCATTTACGGGGTTCTCTTTGCGTCAAATGTGAAGATACTATTATGACCGAAATGGGTAAAATGCTGTTTTATACCGCCTCATTATGCAATGCTTTGGACATAAACCTCTACGACGTTTTAATAAAAGAATACAAAAAGGACTCTGTGCTGGGAGTTTATAACTTAACTTAATAATGGAACGGAAAATCATTTCATATATTCTAAAAATAACTGCTCCTGCATTCTGCGTAAGCCGTTTTTGATGGAGCGCGCCCTGACTTCACCGATGCCTTCAACATCGTCTAATTCTTCAATGCTCGCTTGCAGTATGCCGCCGAGCATGTCAAAGCGTTCAACCAGGTTTTCAATAATGGTCAGCGGTATGCGCGGTAATTTATGCAACATACGGTAGCCGTGCGGAGAAACGGTCTGATCCAGATGGCTGCTGGAAGTTCCCAATGATAAACATTTTGCTATAAACACCACATCCGACACATCTTCCTCAAAAGATTTCAGCATACTGTTCAGTATTAACTGCGGATTTTTTTCCGCCGCGTTGGAATAATCGGCAATAATATACTGGGCTTCTTCTTTGACGTTGCCGATCATCTCGTCCAGTTGCATTTTTACTAAACGGCCCTCCACCCCCAGTTCAATAATATAGTTTTCAATTTCCTGGGCGATATTAAGCACTTTGATACAACGGTGCAAAACACTGCAAACTTCGGAAACGGTAACTAAATCTTCAAATTCCAGTCCGCCTAAACGCTGCAGTTCTTTTAACCATACGCTGTGGTACTTTTCCAAAGTTTGCAAAGCCTGATTGGCTCTAACCAGCAGGGAATCCAAAGGCCGCAAACGGAAAATGACCGTGCCCTGGAATAAAGTAACCAGCTGGCGCCTTTTGGAAATGGCCACCACCAATTGCCCGGTCTGGCGCGCTACACGTTCAGCGGTACGGTGCCTGATGCCGGTCTCATCAGAAGGTATATTAGCGTCAGGATCCAATTGAGCGTTGGCTAAAATAATACGGGTCCCTTCAAAATTAGTAATGATGGCACCGTCCATTTTAGCCAGTTCGTACAGTTTAGCGGGAGTATACTCACATTCTATGCGGAAACCGCCGCTTACCAGGTTCATAATTTCCGGAGTATCCCCCAGTACTATCAACCCGCCGCTGTTAGCTTCCAGTATATTGTCTATACCCCGTCTGAAATGAGTTCCCGGCGCCAAATTTTGTAAATGTTTTTTAAAATCTCCCTTGTAAATATCTTCCAATGGTCAGACCTCCATAACTTTTAATAAATCGCTTATGTTTTCTATCGTTATTAATTCCAAATTTATTTCTTTAAAATTAAACCGGCTGTGTTCAGGAATAACAGCTTTTTTGTAGCCCATACGTTCAGCTTCTTTTAAACGGTTTTCCCAAAAAGATACTTTGCCTATCATACCGGACAAGCTGACTTCTCCCGCGAAAACCGTGTCAACAGGCAAAGAAAAATTTTGATAGCTTGAGATGATAGCGGCGGCAATTCCTAAATCGGCTGCCGGATCTTTTAAAAAGAACCCCCCGCTTACTTTTACGTATATGTCCTGACTGCCTAAGTTCAAGCTCAATCTTTTTTCCAATACGGCAATAATTAAAGCCAGGCGGTTTTGGTCTATGCCTGAAGCCATTCTGCGGGCGTAGCCAGGCCCGGAAGAAGTAACCAAAGCCTGCGCTTCGATTAAAAAAGGCCGGCTTCCCTCATAAATGGGGCATACCGCTAATCCGCTGACAGGTCGCCGCTGACGGGCGTCCAGGAAAATATAAGAAGGATCCTGCACCTCCCGCAATCCTTCGCCGCCCATTTCTAAAAAGCCTATCTCATCGGTGGAGCCATACCGGTTTTTTACGCTGCGCAAAACACGTAAAGGCAAGTTTTTTTCCCCTTCAAAATAAATGACCACGTCCACCATATGTTCAAGCACTTTTGGCCCCGCTAACGCGCCGTCTTTAGTAACATGCCCTATCAAAAAAAAGCTGCGTTCCATTTTTTTAGCTATTTCAGCCAGTTTTACCGTACACTCGCGCAATTGAGCGACGCTGCCGGGTATAGAACTGACGCTATCAGTATAAACCGTTTGAATCGAATCTATTATTATCAGGTGCGGTTTTGTCTGCCGTATGCAGTTTTCTAAAATTTCCAGCCTTTGTTCGTTCAAAAGAAAGAGGCTATCAGCCTTGATTTTCAGGCGTTCAGCTCTGAGCTTAATCTGCCGCAGTGACTCTTCTCCGGTCAGATATAAAATCTTATAGCCGTTATCAGCTGATTTTTGAGCTACCTGTAAAAGCAAAGTAGATTTTCCTACTCCCGGATCTCCCCCTAATAAAATTAAAGAACCGGGAACAATCCCGCCGCCAAGTACCCGATCCAATTCCGCGTTGCCGCTGCTGAAACGGGCGCTTTCTTCCATGGAAACATCAGTCAACCGGACGACTTTATAATCTCCGTTGTGAGTATGGGCGTTATTGAAATTACGGGGTTCTTCGCTGAAAGAACTCCAAGTCTGGCATGACGGGCATTTCCCCAGCCATTTTATTGATTCATAGCCGCATTGCCCGCATACGAATACAGCTGCGCTTTTCACCATGATATCACCCTGAAAAATATTATCTTGCTTCTATTTCATAATAATAACACTAATTGCGGGTAAAAAAAATCACCCAATAACATGAGCGGCGTTAAATACGTTCCGTTTCTCTGTTATCAGGTGTTTTAGTAAATTTATTTAAACAGGATGATTCAGCTCGTTCATAAGCCCAGTCGTCAGGCTTAAAGAAGCGCTTCCTGGTTGATGTAAGAAAACGGGTTCTCATCATACCACTGTTTACGATAGGGCAATTGGGAATGTTTTACCAGATTTCTGCTATAACTGGTGTTTTTCAGAAATCTGGTCAGGCGGCGGGCCACTTCGTAAACCCCCACATAGCCCATATACTCAAAAGATTGTCCGAAAAGCGGAAATACCGGCGTCCCTTGTTTATTGGCCCAGCCGTTACCGCCGGGATGGCCTACAAATACATCCGGTTTGAATTTAGCCAGAAGATTAGCTTGTTCAAAAGGCTGCCCGGTTCCGATATTCATTATGGCTTTTTCACTGTCGGGAATCTCCTCCATCAGCTCTTCCAGTAAATTTTCGCCGTATTGGTCAAAATGGAACCCTCTCAAACCTATTATTTCCATACCAAAGCTATGCAGCATTTCAGCCATAGTAATTATTCGTATTTCTCCTCCCGCCAGGAAAGCCGTCTTCCCTTTTAAAAATTCTTCATAGGGCTTCAAAGCGGTTTTTAATTCCCTTACTTCATAAGCAATCAATCTTTCCGCCTGTTCTTCTAAACCGAAAAAAGCCGCCACATCCCGTATCCATTTATTGGTATTGGCTATGCCTATAGGAATAGTTCTCAAAATAAAAGGAATTTGATAATTAGATTGCATATGCTCTACGAAGTAATCGTCATGAGTCGCGCAGATACTAACATTCAGCGCCGCTTCAAAGGAATCGGCGAAATCGTCCGGATGCGCGTAGCAAGGCAGTATTCTCACATTAAGATCCAGTGCTTTCAGTAATTTTATCAGCGACTCTTCATCGGTACGGCTCATGGAAGAAACATTGAGTACGTTTACGGTCCGGCTGATGCGGTACTGCCTTTTTAATTCTTCCAAATCGTCGATTAAAACAGGCTTTTCCTCTTCTTCCATCCCTACCAGGGTGCGTAATATACCGTGATAGACGGCGTCATAGGCAGTGGCCTGAATTTTGGTTTTAAAGCCTTCGCAGTGTATAGGGACTAATTTGGCTGAGACTTGTTTTTGCAGTTCATCTACGACCCCGTCTATATCGTCGCCT